>JAUXNZ010000079.1 GCA_030682595.1 Rhodocyclaceae bacterium
TATGACGCCGTCCCGCCAGCGCCGACTTTTGTTTGCCTTGACCCTGTCGGCATTCTTGGCCGGCTGCGCGAGCAATCCGAATGCGGTGAGTGCCACGGGCGTTGGCGGCAAGACCAGCGAAGCCGTTGCCAAGGTGACAACCAGTGTCATCGGCGGCCCGCTGATTCCCGATGTGGCGGTGGCGCTCGGCCCGTCGGTATCCTATCCGCTGGAAAAACTGGTGTATTGGGGTCTCTATGTCGGGGCCGCCTGGCTGATTCTCGATCCGCTGGCGCCCAACTGGGATATCCAGGAAGCGCGCTTTCCGGAAAACCATGTGCATTTCAGTATGAAAATGAAACGCTTTTATGCCGGCGGCGCGGGCGAAGCCCGGGCGATATTTCATCGGCGCGCCAAGGAAATGATGCGTGCCGGCGGGTTCGGAAATTACGAAGTGGTCGAATATTCCGAAGGGATGGCCTCTTCGGTGCTCGGTTCGCAGCGCACCGCCGCGGGTGTGGTGCGGTTTATCTGAGCACTGCCGCCATGGCGCGGAAGGCCTGATCGAAGAGGTTTTCCATCGCCGCGCCGAAGTAGGGAATCGAAAACATCAGTATTACAAAGCCGGACGTCATCGTGACCGGAAAGCCGACGGCGAAGATGTTGAGCTGTGGCGCGACGCGTGCCAGCACGCCCATGGCGAGGTTGGTGATCAAGAGGGCGGTGATCAGCGGCAAAGCGAGCAGCAGCCCGGCCGAAAACAGCACGGATGACCAGGCGAGAAAACTGCCGATTCCACCGATGCCGGGCGTGGTGGTGGCTACCGGCAGCAGCTTGAAACTTTCGGCCAGCACCGAGAGCGTGAGCAGGTGGCCATTCATCGCCAGAAACACCAGCGTGACGATCAGGCCGAGAAATTCCGAAAGCACGGGCGTCTGGCCGGCGTTCTGCGGGTCGTAAAACACGGCAAAGGACAGACCCATCTGCAAGCCGATCAGCTCGCCGGCCAGATCAATGGCGGCGAAGGCGATGCGCAGCGTGAGTCCAAGCAGCACGCCGATGAACATCTGCTGCGCAAGGATCGCCAAACCAGTCCACGAGCCGGCTGGAACGGCCGGCATCGGCGGCAACACCGGCAACAGGGCCAGGGTAATGGCAATGCCAAACGCCAGGCGGATGCGCTTCGGCATGGCGATGCTGTTGAACACCGGCGCAGCCGCCAGGAGCCCCAGAATGCGCGCCAGCGGAAACATGAACGATGTCAGCCAGACATCGAGTTGCGCGCTGGTGAAGGTGATCATCCGATGAGGCTGGGTATCGACCCGTAAAGACGCCGCATGAAATCGGTAACCACGGTGATCATCCACGGCCCGGCAAGTACCAGCGTGAGGAACACGGCGATCAGCTTCGGGACGAAGGACAACGTGGCTTCGTTGATTTGCGTCGCCGCCTGGAAAATCGAAATCATCAGGCCGGTGGCCAGCGCGGCAATGAACAGTGGCGCGGAGACCATCAGGAGGACTTCGACGGCCTGGCGGCCGATTTCAACGACAGTGGTGGGAGTCATTATCCAAAAGTTGTGACGAGAGAGCCGATCACCAACTGCCAGCCATCGACCAGCACGAACAGCATGATCTTGAAGGGCAGGGCGATCATCACCGGCGACATCATCATCATGCCCATCGACATCAGCACGGAAGCCACCACCATGTCGATGATGAGGAAGGGGATGAAGATGATGAAGCCGATCTGGAATGCGGTTTTCAGTTCCGAGGTGACGAAGGCGGGAATCAGCACGCGGAGCGGCACCTCGTCAACATTGGCCGGCGCGGGCGATTGCGAAATTTTTGTGAACAATGCGAGATCGGCGTCCCGGGTCTGCTTGAGCATGAAGGCGCGCAGCGGCACGGCGCCGCGATCGAGCGCCTGGGTGAAGGTGATGCGGTTTTCGGACAGGGGCAGATAGGCGTCGTCATAAATCTTTTCGCCCACCGGCGCCATGATGAAAAAGGTGAGGAACAGCGCCAGGCCGACCAGTACCTGGTTGGGCGGTGAAGTCTGCGTTCCCATGGCATGGCGCAACAATGAAAACACGATGATGATGCGCGTGAAACTGGTCATCATCAGCAGCATCGCCGGCAGAAAAGTGAGCCCGGTGAGCAACAGCAGCGTCTGGATCGACAGCGACCATTGCGTGCCGCCACCCGCCGCCGGGGTGCTGGTGATGGCGGGCAAGGCCTGGGCCAGCGCCGCTTCGGGCACTATGGCCGGGGCGACCAGTAGCAGGGCAAATAGCAGCCGACTAGGCTTGGCCACGTTTTTTGATGACCTGCTTGAGCCACGCCGGAAAATCTTGTCCTGCCTGTGGCGTGGCGGAAGTGGGCACTTCCTGACGGGGGATTTCGGCGAGCGTGGTTACGCGGCCGGGGGCGACGCCGAGCACCAGCCAGCTATTCCCCAGCTCAAGAATCACTACGCGTTCGCGTGCGCCAACCGAGATGCCGGCGACGACCCGCATCAGCCCGGCCTGAAACCCGCGCGGCTGGCTGATGCGCTTGAGCAGCCACAGCGTGCCGAGCAACAGGCCCAGCACCAGGAGCAGGCCGAAAACCATTTGCAGCGCGCTGGACCCGAGATCCGGTACGGAAGTCGGCGCTGGCGGGACGGCGTCCGCAGCCCAGACGGCAGGCGCACTCAGCAATAAGGCAATAAAAAAAGGACGTGGCGACATGGCCACGAGATTAGCCCGCTCACCGGCGGGCAATGGTTGAATCAAAGGGGAAAAGCGGCGCTAACTGTTATTTATTCAGCTTACGTATGCGTTCCTGTTGCGTGATGATGTCGGTGAGGCGGATGCCGAATTTCTCATTCACCACCACTACCTCGCCCTGGGCGATGAGGGTGCCATTGATCAGTACGTCCATCGGTTCGCCGGCCAGCCCGTCAAGTTCGACAACCGAGCCGTGGGCCAGTTGCAGCAGGTTGCGGATCGAAATCTTGGTGCGGCCGAGTTCGACCGTCAGGCTGACCGGAATGTCGAGAATCAGTTCGAAGCCCTGATTCGACGCCGGGGCGGCCCCGCCGCCGGACAGTTGATCGAACACCTTGGCGGGGGCCGCTGCCGCGACAGCTTTTTCGGCGGCGGCCTGCTCGCCCATCGCCGCTGCCCAGTCGTCATCGGCCGCGGTTGCTCCCGCCGCCGCCCCTTCGGCAACCGCCTGCTCGCCCATGGCGGCGGCCCAGTCGTCGTCGGTAACCTGAGCTTCTTCCTGCTTTACTTCGTCGTTCATGACAAAAACCTCGCTTAGTTTCAGCTTGACGGTTACAGCCGCCAGACAGTTACGGCGTGACCTCCGCGGCCTCTTCCTGCGCCACAAATTGTTCCACTTTCAGTGCGTATTGCCCGCCGGTGACGCCATAGCGGCAGTTCATCAGCGGGATGCCATCGACACGGACATTGACGAGTTCAGCAATGTCGATGGGCACGATATCGCCGACTTGCAGATGCGCCACCTCGCCCAGCGTGATTTTCGCGCCGCCGAGCGGTGCGACGAGTTCCACCTCGGCGGCAAGCAGTTGCCGCCGCAGCGTTCCCGACCAGCGCTTGTCACTGCCGGCCTGCTCGCTGTGCATGGTGCTGTAGAGCAGGTCGCGGATCGGCTCGATCATCGAATAGGGCAGGCAGACGTGCATTTCCGCCGAATTGCCGGACAGTTCGAGGGTGAAGGTGAAGGCAATGACGACTTCGGATGGCGTGGCGATGTTGGCGAACTGCGTGTTCATCTCCGAGCGGATGTATTCGAACTTGGCCTCATACACCGGCTTCCAGGCTTTTTCATACTCCTCGAACACCACGTCGAGCAGGCCCTGGATGATGCGTTGTTCGGTCGGGGTAAAGTCGCGCCCTTCGACGCGGGTATGAAAGCGCCCATCGCTGCCGAACATGTTGTCGATCACCAGAAACACCAGATTCGGATCAAACACCACCAGACCCGTGCCACGCAAGGGCTTCATCTGGATCAGGTTGAGGTTGGTCGGCACGACCAGATTGCGGATGAAATCGCTGTATTTCTGGACGCGCACCGGTCCCACCGAAATTTCAACGCCGCGATGCATGTAGTTGAACAGGCCGATGCGCAGATAGCGGGCGAAGCGCTCGTTGATGAGCTCCATCGTCGGCATGCGGCCGCGCACGATGCGCTCCTGACGGCCGAGGTCGTAGTTTTTGACGCCGGCAGCTTCCTCCTCCGGCGGCGCCTCGTCGACCTCCCCGGTGACGCCCTTGAGCAGAGCGTCAACTTCTTCCTGGGAGAGAAAATCTTGTGACATCTCGATGAATTACTGCACGATCAGCGAAGAAAAGAAGACCGCCTGCACCGGCGCGTCGGGCTCCGCGCTGTCCTGTTTTTCCAGCGCGGGGTTCGCTCTTTCACCCGTGAGCGTGGCATTGATCGAGACCCGGATCTGGTTGGCGAGCAGTTGCATGCCATCGGGTGTCGAGAGGTCGGCGGGGCTTTTTCCAGCCAGGATCATCAGCACCTTGTGGCGAATCTCGGGCATCAGCACCTTGGTCCGGTCGGCGGTCGGGGCGTCGAGCAGTTTCAATTCAGGGAGAGCCTGGACGTAGGATTCCTGCTGTTCGGATTGCAACTTGACGACAAAGGGCTCAAGCTTGAGAAAGATTGGCGGGGCTTCGGACTTCTTCTTGTCCTTGGCCGATTTGGCGGGCATGTCGCCATCCTCTTCATCCGCCGGGCTTTTCTTCATCAGCATGAAAGCCAAGCCCCCGCCGCCGAGCACCAGCACCAGTACGCCGATGATGATGATCAGGAGCAATTTGCTCTTTTTCTTGGGAACAACTTCGGTTTCCTCGGCGGCAGCTTCGGATTTCTTGGCATCAGCCATGGTTCACTCCATCTGGATTCAAGGGTTCAGGCAAATACATCGACAAGTCCGCGCCCCACCTTGAGACCGTTGGCGGCCATGGAAGCGTCGGCGATTGCCTGCAATGGCCCCGCTTCGGGGGCGGCGCCGGGTTCCGAAGCAAAATTATCGCCGTTTTTCTCTTGCTGTGCCGATTGTCGGGCGTTTTCAGCGCCCACCTGAGCCTGCCCCAACTGGATGCCGGCATCGGCCAGCATCTCGCGCAAGCGCGGCATGGCCGCCTCAAGCGCTTCACGCACCACCGGGTTGGCGGAAGTGAAGATTGCGCTGGCCTGGTCGCCAAGAACCGTCAGACTTACCTCGATGCGGCCCATTTGCGGCGGCGTCAGAATCAGGTCGGCGCGGCTTTCCATGCGACTGGCCATCCAGGTGATGCGGTTGCCGAGTTCCTGACCCCAGCCCGGGGCGCCGACGGTCTGCGCGACCGGCAGCGCCGGCACGGGGGCGGCGCCCTGGCCGGGATGCAGCACCGGCTGTCCGCCCGGGTTGCCGGGAAGATGCAGGATGGTTCTTTCTCCAGCGCCAGAGAGCGCGGTCGCCAGTTGAGTGGAGAACTCGCCAGCGGCGGCGGCGGAGGTCCGGGCGCTGGCGCCCGCGGCATCCGCCATGGCGGCGGCATCCGCCACGCCCGCGGCTTGTGCCGATAAGTTGGGCAAGCCGGCGGCCAGACCCCTGCCGAGATTTCGTGTGGGCTCCCGTGCGGCAGATATTGCCGGATTGTTGGCCGAGGACTGCGCCAGGGCAGCGGCAAGTCCTGCCAGGGGAGATGTGGCGATACTGCTCCCGACAATATTTTCATCGGCAACGACGGTTGGATCGCTTGCGGCCTGTGTCAAACCCATTGCCTCAAGAAATGGCAAGAGTGCTTGAAGCGCGTCGGCGAGCTTGGCGGGGTCTGTATCCGCCGCGGTTGCGGTGGGCAACACCCCTGGATTCAGCGCGGCGTCCGCGGCAATCTGCTTCCCCAGCAACTGCTGGAAAAGCGCGGTGAATTGCTCGCCCGGCCCGGCCTCGCTGGAGGCCAGGACGCCGTCATCGGCCGCGCCCGTTGCGGCTAGCGTGGCCTGGATGATCGGCAGCGTGGCGGCTGCAGGGCCAGGGGCGGTGCTGATGGTGGTGGACATGAGAGGAATCCTTGCGGTGAATGCAGTTTGTCACCGACAAGACGCAAGGAACGTGCCAGTGGTGCTAACGTGAAAATACAGCGTTTGCGCCGGGCAGCCCCAAGCAAACGCGGCACGCGCCGCCAGGCGCAACCCGCACCGCTCTCAAAGGAAGCGCCCCGTGATAAACGAGCGCAGCGAGCCAGTAAGAACCCCCCGAGAGGGGGGGGTGAAGGGGGGCGGGCGTTTTAACTACTCCTCCTCGGCGACTACCCCATAACGCCGGGCCGAGTGCTCGTCGGAGCGCTTCTGTTCCTGCCGCGCTTCGCCATAGGCCGCGCGCGCCTGATGGCGTTCTGCCAGGGTGTCGAACGCCTTGACGCGACCGCGCTGGTCAAGCCAGTTTTTTTGGCCGGTGGCCGTGTGCTGTTTTGAGGTATCGACCATCGCGCGCGCCTGTTCCACGGCCTGGTCGAGCCGACCGAGGAAATGCTGGTAATTGCGCCAAGCGTCCGGCCCGATCCCGTTCTTGGCCGCGACGGAAAAACGCGTCTGGTATTCCTCGCGATATTGCAGCAACAAGTCAAGCCGCTGACCGGCCTCCTGCTCGCCGGCGATCAACTTGCCCAACCGCTGCGCGGCCTCGTCGAGGCGTAAGTTGGAAAGGTCCAGCAGTGACTGGAGCTGAAACGGTTTGCTCATGCGCCAAGTATAGACGGGCGGGAATTACCCCACCTCGGGAAATAGTGCATTGAGGGCGGCAAGGCCTTCCGCGACGTCGGCGCGTTCTTCGATACCCTGCTGCAAAAAAGTTTCGAGTTGCGGATACAGCGCGATGGCGCGATCCAGCAGGGGATCGGAACCTGGTGCATAGGCGCCGACGGCCAGCAGGTCGCGCGCCCGTTGGTAACGCGAATACAGTTGCTTGAAGCGGCGCACCCGCGCCAGATGTTCGGGCGTGATGAGGTTGGTCATGGCGCGCGAGATTGACTGCTCGATGTCGATGGCCGGGTAGTGGCCGGCATCGGCCAAGGTGCGATTGAGCACGAAGTGGCCATCCAGGATGGCGCGTGCCGCATCGGCGATGGGGTCCTGCTGGTCGTCGCCCTCGACCAGTACCGTATAAAACGCGGTGATCGAGCCACCGCCGACCGGGCCGTTGCCGGCGCGCTCGACGAGTTGCGGCAGCCGGGCGAAGACGCTGGGCGGGTAGCCGCGCGTCACCGGCGGCTCGCCGATCGCCAGGGCGATTTCGCGCTGCGCCATGGCATAGCGGGTCAGCGAATCCATGATCAGCAGAACATGCTTGCCCTCTTCGCGAAAATGTTCGGCGATCGAGGTGGCATAGGCGGCGCCCTGCAGGCGCATCAGAGGACCCACGTCGGCGGGCGCGGCGACCACCACCGAGCGGCGCAAACCCTCGCCGCCAAGGTTCTGCTCGATAAATTCCTTCACCTCGCGGCTGCGCTCGCCGATCAGCCCGACAACGATCACGTCGGCGGCGGTGTAGCGCGCCATCATGCCCAGCACACGCTCTTGCCGATCCCGGAGCCGGCGAACAGGCCGAGGCGCTGGCCGCGGCCGACGGTGAGCAGGGAATTGATGGCGCGGATGCCGACGTCGAGCGTCTGCACGATGGGTGCGCGTTGCAGGGGGTTGGACGGCCGCCCGACGAGGGAGCGGGTCGGGCCGTTCTCGCGCGGGTCGAGCGGGCCAAGTCCGTCAAGCGGCCGCCCGTTGCCATCGACCACCCGGCCCAGCAAGGCGTCGCCGACGGGCAGATGCTTGGCGCGGTCCTGGTTGCGGCGGCGCGGTTCGCTGGCTTGCCCCAGTTGCAGCGGCCGTGGCGGAATCTCCAATGGCATGACATGGGCGCCGGGCGCCAGGCCATAGGCATCTTCGGTGGGCATCATGTAAAGTTTTTCGCCCGCGAAGCCGACCACTTCGGCTTCGACAGAGCCGCCATCGGGCGCCTCGATCAGGCAGCCCGAACCCAGCGGCAACTTGAGTCCGGTGGCTTCCATGACCAGGCCATTGATGCGCGTCAGCCGGCCGGCCACGCGAAACGGTTGCAAGGTGGCGACACGTTGCCGGCAATCGACCAGGTAGTCGCGGATTTTTTCAGGATGCATCGTCAGTGACAGAAATGCCCAAGCCGGCCAGCACGCGCCGCCAGCGCATCGCCACGGTTGCGTCAACCTGGGTGCCGCCTGACTCCAGCAGGCAATCGCCGCGCGTCAGCTTGAAATCCTCGTGGATGCGATGGCCGGCATGGGCGAGCTGGTCGCCCAGGTAGGAGCGCAACAAGGAAGCATCTTCCGGATGGAGATAAATGGCGGCGTGCTGATGCGGCAGTTGCGCCAACGCCTCGCGCACCACGGCCAGCAGGGTGTCGGGGCGGGCGGAGATTTCCTGGCGCACCACCTCGCGCGCCAGTTCGATGGCCAGGGCCAGCAGTTCCTCGGCGACCTGGGCATCGAGCTCGCCAAGTCCCTTTTCCAGTTTGGCGGCAGCCCGCGCGAGCCGCTCCGCTCCGCCCCGCGTCTCATCACGCCCCTGACGCAGCCCGGCCTGATAGCCCTCTGCTTCACCCTTGCGGAAGCCTTCTGCCCGCGCCTGTTCCAGTATTTGTGCTGTCTCATCCACCGCGGGCAATTGGGCCGGATGCACATCACCCCCCGCGGACACGGGCGACGCGGCGCCACGTTCCTCGTCAAAGCTGGCGAGTTCCCAGCGCTCCCAGGCAGTGAGGCTACTCACGGCGCAGTCTCGCCGCCGGGCCGCCCTTCTTCCGCTTTGCGGGAGAGGGGCATGCTGATGGCCCCCCCTCTCCCCGGCCCACACCCGCAAGGGGAGAGGGAGAAAACCGGCACCACCGCAGCCCACACCCCAGCAGTCTCGCCGCCGGGCCGCCCCAAGGCGAGACGGCACGCGCCGCCAGGCGCAAACCGCTCATGAGCCCAAACGGGCCACCCCGTAATAACCGAGCACCAGGCCGCAGGCCGCAGGACAGCCGAAGGCTGGTCCCGCGAAGCGGGATGCGGCTTTGCCGCACAGAACCGAGCTCAGCGAGGTTTTCGGGGTGGGACTAGCTATTCTTCAGACGGCCCGCCGCCCTTCTTCATCACCTTGCCCTCGGCGGCGCGCTGTTTGCGCACTTCCTTGGGATCGGCAATCAACGGCCGGTAAATCTCGACGCGGTCGAGGTCACGCAATACCGCGTCCAGCCGCGCCAGCTTGCTGTAGATGCCGAACTTGCCCTTGGCAAGATCGATTTCAGGATATTTCGCCGGCAAACCCGAGGCCTCGAGCGCCTGTTGCAGCGTAGTTCCCGCCGGCAGGACGAGCGGCGTGACTTCTTGCCGCGCAGGCAGGGCATAGATCACCTCGACCCGGATGGTGTCACTCGTAGACATGATGGGCGCGCTTGACAAAGGAATCGACAAAAGTATTCACAATGTAGCCGAACACCGGCCCCAGCGCCTTTTCCAGCACCTTGCTGGAAAATTCGTAGTGCAGCTTGAACTCGATCTTGCAACCGGCATCACCCAGCGCGATGAAACGCCAGCCGCCATCGAGGCGCCGGAACGGGCCCTCGCGCAGGACCAGATTCATCCAGTGCGGCGGATTCTTGGGGTTTTCGGTGGCAAAACTCAACTTGATGCCATGGTAATTGACATGGATGCGCGCGGAAGTGTGTTCGGGGGTGCGGGAAAGCAGTTCCACACCGCCGCACCAGGGCAGGAATTCAGGATAGTCCTCGACGCGATCGATCAGATCGAACATCTGCCGGGGCGTGCGCGGAATCAATACCGACTTTTCGACAAGGGCCATGAAAGAAGGCTGCACTAGGGCGCTGCATTAGAATGAGAGGATTCTAACGCGCGCCAAAGCAACGCCCACCCCACCATGAGCATCACCGAAAACAAAAAAGCCTTCCACGACTATTTCGTCGAGGAACGCTTCGAGGCCGGCCTGGTGCTCGAAGGCTGGGAAGTCAAATCGATTCGCGCCGGCCGCGCGCAGTTGAAGGAAGCCTACGTCATCATCAAGAATGCCGAGTTGTGGCTCATCGGCTGCCATATCAGCCCGCTGACCACCACGTCGACTCACATCAGCCCGGATCCCGTGCGCACGCGCAAACTGCTGTTGCACGAGCGCGAGATCGGCAAGCTGATCGGCAAGGTGGAACGTGCCGGCTATGCGCTGGTGCCGATCAACCTGCATTTCACCAAGGGCCGCATCAAGCTGGAAATCGGCCTGGCCAAAGGCAAGAAACAATTCGACAAGCGGGAAAGCGACAAGCAGCGCGATTGGGTGCGAGAAAAAAACCAAATCATGAAGGAAAAAAATCGGTGATGTGCGCAAGGACCTGATGTCACCGTCCGCTCTGCTCTGGCTGATCGTTGGCTGCCTGATGTTGCAGCCGCTGTCGACTGACCTGTATCTCGCCTCGCTGCCTCATCTGGCCACCGATTTCGGCGTCACGCCGGCGGCGGTGCAGCAGACCCTGTCCCTGTTCGTCATCGGCTTTGGCGTCGCCCAGTTGATCAGCGGCCCGCTCTCCGACCGCTTTGGCCGGCGACCGGTATTGCTGTGGGGTCTGGGCGTTTATGTCGGCGCCAGCCTGGCCTGCGCGCTGGCGCCGACGCTCAACCTGCTGATCAGTGCCCGCTTTGTCCAGGCTATCGGCTGCTGCACCGCCATTGTCGTTGCCCGGGCGTTGATCCGCGACGTCTATGCCCCGGCCGATGGCGCCAAGATGATTGCCCGCGCCAGTTCGTTGCTGTCGCTGGCGCCGCTCCTCGGGCCGATCCTGGGCGGCTACCTGCAGGTCTGGTACGGCTGGCGCGCCGCCTTCGTCTTTCATACACTGTTCTGTGTCGTGCTCGCCATTGCCGCCTACCGCTTACTGGAGGAAACCAATCGGCATTTGAATCCCGATGCGATCCACCCGGGCAGCCTGCTCGGCACCTATCGCCGTATCGCCAGCGCCGACTTTTTCTGGGCCTGGGCGCTGCCGGGCGCATTGTCGTATGCGGCGATCTTCACCTACATTTCCGGCTCGTCTTTCGTGCTGATCAGCGTGCTGGGCGTGTCCACCGAAATTTACGGCTACTGCTTCGCCTTCGGCGTTTCAGGCTATCTGCTTGGCACTTTGCTCTGCCGTCGACTGCTCGGCCACATCGGCCTTGAGCGAGCGTTGACGGTCGGCGTCAGCCTCTCGCTATTTTCCGGTCTGTTGTTCCTGGCACTCGCGCTGCTCGGCGTCCATCACTGGGCCGTGGTGTTGCTGTGCCAGTTCCTGACCATGGGCGCGCATGGCATCAATTTTCCCTGCGCCCAGGCCGGCGCGGTCGCGCCCTTCCCCCGCGAGGCCGGCGCTGCCGCCGGCCTGCTCGGCTTCTTCACCATGTTTGCGGCACTCCTGACCGGCACCTGGGTAGGCATGAGCCACGACGGCACGCTCCTGCCGCTGGCGCTGACCTCGGCACTGATCGGGATGATATTGTTCGGCAGCGCCTGGGGGCTCAGGCGGCAGCGACACCATTGAAAAACCAGCCATGCGCATCCTGATTGTCGAAGACGACACCCATATCGCTGAAAATCTCGTGCTTTATCTTGAGATGAAGGGCCACGAATGCGATTACGCCACCTCTTGCCGCGGCGCCAGGGAACGTATTGCCCAAGCGGAATTCGACGCGCTGATCGTCGATCGCGGACTGCCGGATAGCGACGGTTTGGCCCTGATTCGCGAGCTGCGCGCGCAAGGCAACAGTCTGTGGATTCTGGTGCTGACTGCGCGCGACACGCTGCAGGACAAACTCGCCGGCTTCGATGCGGGCGCCGACGACTACCTGCCCAAACCCTTCGCGCTGCAGGAGGTCGAAGCCCGCCTGGCCGCCATCGCGCGGCGCGGCAAATTGCGCGAAGACGCTGGTGTCTGGCGTCTGGGTGACATCGAGTACGATGCGGCCGCCCAGGAAGTCCGTCGGGGCGGAGTCGCCCTGCACCTGCCGCCAAAAGCACTGCGCCTGCTCGCGGTGATGCTGCCGCACCCCAATCGCGCATTCAGCCGCCGCGAACTCGAACTGGCGATCTGGGGCCACGAACATGATTCCAGCGACAATCTGCGCAGCTTGCTGCATACCGTGCGGCGGCAACTTGGTGAAACCTGCGGCGTCGAAATCGTCAACAGACATGGCCTCGGCTATAAACTCGCCCTCCGTTAAGCCAACCGAACGGCTGAAAGCACCCAGCCTGCGCCAACGTATCGTCCTGTCAGGCACGCTGTTGCTGCTGCTAATCGTGCTGGCACAGTCCGTGGCCGCGTGGCTGACCCTCGACCAGATGGAAGAGGATCTGATCGACCAAATCCTCGACCAGCAGATTGAATACAGCATCGAACTGTCGCGGCGCTCGGTGGAATTTTCCCCACCCAATACGCCGGACATGCAGCTTTACCGGATTGCCCCGGGAGCAAACACCGCGAACGTGCCGGCGCGTCTCGCCGCATTGCCGATCGGCAACCATGAAATACATGACGCTGGGCGCGAACTGCATATCGCCGTACGCCAGGACGGCGACCACCGCTTCATCCTGACCTACGATGTCGAGGAACACGAAACCAGACTACGGACCCTGGGGATCGGCATGCTGGTGAGCGCCATCGCCCTTTCCGCAGCATTTCTCGTCATCATTCTGTTCCTGTCGAAACAACTCACCGCACATCTGGCTGAACTTGCCCGCCAGGTTGAGCACAAGACGACAACTGAGCAATTCGCGCTGCCCGGAATGGACCGCGAAATTCTTGCAGTTGCACAAGCGCTGGATCGCTATGCAGAACAGCATCAGCGATCGCTGGAGCGTGAGCGCAACTTCACCGCGGATATTTCGCACGAATTGCGCACCCCATTGACCAGCATTCGCACCGACGCCGAATTGCTGGCAACCCTTCCCGACCTCGGCACGGCCGCGCGACAGCGGGCGCTCGGCATCATCGCCACGGTAGACCGCGTCAATCGTCTCACCTCCAGCCTGTTGCTGCTGGCCCGCGAAATCCAGCCCACGCTGCTGGAAGATGTACGGCTGGCACAGGCATTGCGTGAAGTCTGGCCGCCCCTGCTGGCACAACATGGCCGGAATGCAACGCTCGCCATTCGGCTGCCGGAAGCGACCGTGGTGCGCTGCGATCCCGCGCTGCTCGCCCTGGTCTTGCGCAACCTGCTCGAAAATGCCTTGCGTCACGATGCGTCGGGCAAGCTCGACTGTCGCCTGGCAGGCAACCGTCTGATCACCAGCGATCACGGCCCCGGTTTCACGGCTGACGAGTTGCTGCGCCTGTTCGAAGACGGGCAGCGCGGCAAGAGCCTCACCGGCCACGGCCTGGGCCTGGCTATCGTGCAGCATGTCTGTAACGCCTCGGGTTGGGGACTAACCGCCGCAAACGGGCCTGATGGCGGCGCCGAAATTCATATCGACTTCGGTGCAACCCTCACCCGCCCCTGAATACGTTCGCTGGCGCGTCTCTCCCCAAGCGCCCCGTCCGGCGCATCACACATTTCTCACAGCCGCATCACGGAGTCTTCACACGGCGCTTGCTACCCTGCGCGTTTTGTGGAATTCCCCTTGTATGCAAACTTCACCCCTGCCGCTGTGGCAACGCCTGCGCTTCAATATCAGTGCGGAACACCTCGCCCTCGGTTTCAGCCTGTTCTTCGCGCTGGCCTGCAACCGGATGCTTTGGCAGTCCGCCCTGACTGGACACGACCTTGCACGGGGTCATGACTTCATGTTCGCGGCCGCTCTGTTCGTCTTCATTGCGGCGGCCCACTACCTGCTGCTCTCGCTGCTGCTGACGCGCTGGTTCTACCGGCCGCTGCTCGCCCTGCTCAGTGTCGCCACCGCATTCACTGTCTATTTCATGGAGAAATACGGGATTTATCTCGATCCGGGCATGCTGCGCAATGCGCTGCGCACCGATTACCCGGAGGCGCGCGAACTGTTTGCCTGGGACATGGCGCCGTATCTGCTGTTCCTTGCCGTACTGCCTGTGCTGGTCCTGAGCCGTGCGACCCTCGTGCGCCCTCCGCTGCTGAAATCCGCACTGCGCCGCACTGTCTCCATTGTTGTCGCCCTGATCATTCTGTTTGGCGCCCTGGCCCTGGTCTTCAAGGATTTCTCGGCACTCATGCGCACACACAAGGAGGTGCGCTACCAGATCACGCCGATCAATCTGGTGTATTCGCTGGCCAAGGTGGTCAGCACCGATGCCCATGCCGCAACGCACGCGCGCATCCCCGTCGGCGCCGATGCTCAGTTGGGAGAATCCTGGCAACAGCGCAAGCGGCCGGTGTTGCTGGTGATCGTCGTAGGCGAAACCGCGCGCGCCGCCAACTGGGGACTGTCCGGCTACGCCCGCCAGACCACGCCGCAACTGGCCGGGCTGGACGTGCTGAATTTTTCCGATGTCACCAGTTGCGGCACCAACACCGAGGTTTCCCTGCCCTGTATGTTTTCTGTCTTCGGGCGCCGCAATTATGATGAAGGCCGCATCCGTGGCAGCGAATCGCTGCTCCACGTCCTCGATCATGCACGGGTCAGCGTTCTCTGGAAAGACAATCAGTCGGGCTGCAAGGGCGTCTGCGAAGGCCTGCCGCAACTGCGCACGGCAGCCAGCCGCTCGCCCGCGCTGTGCAGCGGCGAGCGCTGCTTTGACGAGGCGCTGCTCGACGGCCTGGATGAGCGGATTACCGAGCATCCGGGCAGTCAGGTGCTGGTGCTGCACACCCTGGGCAACCACGGCCCCGCCTACTACCAGCGTTATCCGGACAGGTTCCGGCAGTTCACCCCGACCTGCGATACCGCCGACCTCGGCAAATGCACCACCGAGCAGATCGTCAATGCCTATGACAACGCCCTGCTCTATACCGACCATCTGCTCGCCCGCACCATCGAATTTTTGCGGCGGCATGCCGCCAGCCACGACACCGCGATGATCTATGTCTCGGACCATGGCGAATCGCTGGGGGAAAACCAGCTGTTCCTGCACGGCATTCCTTACTCGATTGCGCCGGATGTTCAAAAGAAGGTGCCGATGGTCATGTGGCTGTCGCCCGCCTATGCCAAAAGCTTCGCGGTGAATACCGGCTGCGTCAGCGCGCGCGGCAAAAAGCCAACGTCCCACGACAACCTGTTTCATACCGTACTCGGCATGTTCGACATCCGCACCCGCGTGTACGACCCGGCGCTTGACCTGCTGGAAACCTGCCGGAGCTGACCGCCGATGCATGTACAAAATGGCAGCCGCTGGTGGTACCAGCAGATAGCGTTGCTGGTCCTGCTGGCTGCGCTGCTGCTACTGATTTTCGAGCAGACACGCCTCGACCTGTGGTTGGAACGATTTTTCTACGATCCCGTCCAGGGTGATTTTCCAACGCGCCATCACTGGTTTTTCACGGTGGTGATGCACCACGGACTGAAACAGGTCAACTACGCGCTGCTGACGCTCTCCGTCGTCACCTGTCTGTGGGCCATGCAGGGGAAATTCGCGTGGCTGCCGCCGCGCAATGCGCTCCTGGCGCTGGCGGGCATGCTGCTGATCCCGCTCTCCACGGCCTTGCTCAAGCAGATCATCAATCGGCACTGCCCCTGGGACGTTATCGAATTCGGCGGCTACGCGCCTTACATCGGCCTGTTCGCGACACCGCCGCAGGACATCGGGCGCGGCATGTGTTTCCCGGCAGGTCATGCCTCCGGCGGCTTCGCCTGGATCGTCTGGGCGCTCGCCCTGGCCCACACCCGGAAGACCTGGTCGCGCGCATTTCTGGTCTTTGCCCTGGCATTCGGCCTGGCGATGGGACTGGCGCGGATGACCCAGGGAGCGCATTTTCTATCCCACACCCTGTGGGCGGCCTGGTGGGCATGGGCGCTCAGCCTGTTGCTGGCCTACCTGTTCAGCGCCAGGATTCTTGCCGACGTGCCAACCGATCAAGAAACACGCCGGGCCGCCCCAAGTGTTTCTTG
>JAUXNZ010000101.1 GCA_030682595.1 Rhodocyclaceae bacterium
GTGTATTTCACGTTAACCCGGCCTGATTAAAGGTGCGCGACGCGGTGTCCGAAAGCGTCCACGCTAGCCCAATTCGTGAACTCAACGCAGTCATGCGCGCCCGTCGGCCCGTGGGTCAGCCACATGATGAATCGAATCATCTGACGGTCAATGAAGCCGTAGCGCGGATAGTCGATCTTGCCGGCAAACACGGCGAGCAGGGCAGGTTGCCAGGCGGACTTCCGCCGGAAAACCTTCATGTAAGGGTTCGTTTCTGGCGAGTCCTTGCCGGGCTTGCGGGCAACGACATTGACGGAGAAGAAGGCGCTGGGCCGGTCTTCCAGCGCGCGTTGATTGATCCGGATGAAATCGTAGACTTCCTGGCGATGCTTGCCATAACGGATGCTGGCACCGATAACCACCTTGTCATAGGAAGACACGTTCGTGGGCGCCGCGTCACTGAGGGAGGCCATTACCACTGCGTGACCCTGTCTCTCCAAATGCTGGCGCAGTCGGTCGCAGATATTCTGGGTGTGACCGTCAACGGTCGAGTAGGCGAGAAGAATGCGTGACATCAAATGTGCGGTTCAACGAAGCTGGAGAAAAAAATCGGTGCTGGCGGGATGATATGCCCCGCATGGGGTCCGGCGCAAACTGAGTTCTGACCACTGTTTACTCGGCGCAGCAGGGACTGCGTTTAGGCGGCCAACGTTGAAATGACGCAGTGGAAGTGTTTGAATGTTACGGCGACTGTCGATGGTGCTACGGCCTTTTGGCGAGAAACCGTTCAACCGCAGCCAGATGTTCCGGTTCGTTGTGGCACATGCCCTGCAGCACTGCGCACAGGTCGAGGTAGTCCTTGAGTTCCATGCGCTGGGCCATCTTCAGCAGTCGCTTGGTGAGACGCAGGGCCTTGGGCGGTTGCGCGGCGAAGCGCGCGGCATGTTCCAGGGTGCGCGGCAGGAGATTATCGTGGCTGACGACTTCGAGGACGACGCCGAGTTCGAGGGCTTCGGGGGCCTTGATGATGCGGCCGCTCATGGTCAGTTCGAAGGCGCGCTGGTAGCCGATCTGGCGTTGCATGAACCAGGCGCCGCCATCGCCGGGAATGATGCCGAGGTTGAGGAAGGTTTCGCCAAACCGGGCGCGGTCGGAGGCGATGCGCAGGTCGGCCATGTTGGCGAGGTCGAAGCCGGCGCCGATGGCGGGGCCGTTGACCGCGGCGATGATGGGCACCTCGACCTGTTGCAGCGCCAGCGGGATGCGCTGGATGCCGCGCCGGTAACGGGTGGCGACCTCGGCGACATTGCCGGCAAAGTCGCCGCCGCGCTCGGCCATGTCCTTGACGTTGCCGCCGGATGAGAATGCCGTGCCCGCGCCGGTGATGACCAGCACCGAGACATCGTCGCAACGATTGACCCAGTCGGCGACGGCAATGATGTCGTCGATCAGCGCGGTGCCGGTCAGGGCGTTGCGCACGTCGTCGCGGTCGAGCGTGAAGATGGCGATGCGCTCTTCGAGTTGCAGGCGGGCGTCGCTGAGGGTGGGCAGGTTCATGGCGGGAGGGTCCTATGGCATGACCGAACGGTTGGTGATGATGCGGGCATCCACCACCGCATAGCCATCGGCATAGGCGAGCACCGGGTTCAGGTCAAGTTCGGAAACTTGCGGGTAGGCGGCGACGATGCTGGATACCTTGAGCAGCAGGTCGACCAGCGCCGACTTGTCGACCGGTGCCGTGCCGCGCACGCCATGGAGGATCTTGCGGCCCTTGATCTGGTCGACCATCGATTCGGCATCGTGACGCGACAGCGGAATGGCGCGGAAGGCGACGTCTTCGAGGATTTCGACGAAGATGCCGCCGAGCCCAAACATGAGGACGGGGCCGAAAATCGGGTCACGCACTACGCCGACGATCACCTCGATGCCCTTCGCCGCCATCGGCGTCACCAGCACGCCGCGAATGTCGGCGTCCGGCGCGTAGGCCTTGGCGGAGGTCATGATCTTGTCGAAAGCGGCGCGCAGGGCGGCTTCGCCGCGCAGGCCGAGCTTGACGCCGCCGGCGTCGGACTTGTGCAGGATGTCTTTCGAAACGACTTTCATGGCCAGCGCCTGATCGCCATAGGTCGCCGCCACGGCGGCGAGTTCGTCGGCGTTGTACACGATGAATTCGGGTGCCACGGCGATGCCGTGGGCACGCAGCAGCGCCTTGGCCTCGAACTCGAACAGGTCGCGGCCTTCGTTTTGCGCGCGGGAAAACATGGCCTGCATTTCGGCGCTCGGCTCGATCACGGGGTGCGCGGACTGTCTGGCCTGGTGTTGCAGATAGATGCCGCGTTCGCCGAGGGCGGCCAGCACGCGCACGGCATGCTCGATGGAGCCATAGACCGGCACTCCGGCCTCATGCAGGCGCCGCAGGGCGGGGGGCTTGACGGGGGCGTAGAGGCTGTAAATCACCAGCGGCTTGGCGCTGTGGTGCGCGAGTTCGATCATCGCTTCGGCGCCGCGCATTTCGTCGCCGAGCAGCGTTTCGGCAAAGCGGGTGTGATAACCGCCGAACATGCCGACCAGGAACACTGCATCGACGTTGTCGTCGGCGGCGACGATCTTCATGCATTCGGCAAGCAGGGCCGGGTTGGCGTCGGAACTGCCAGCGACGTCCACCGGGTTGGCCAGCGAGGCCTGCGGCAAGAGGATGCCCGCCAGGCGCTGGCGCGTGGCATCCGTCAGTTCGGCGAGTTCCAGACCGGCCTCGGACAGCCGGTCGGTGGCGATGGTGGCCTGGCCGCCGCCGTCCG
>JAUXNZ010000113.1 GCA_030682595.1 Rhodocyclaceae bacterium
CAAGGTCACCAACCTGACCGACTACGGTTCTTTCGTCGAGATCGAGCAGGGCATCGAAGGCCTCGTGCACGTCTCCGAAATGGACTGGACCAACAAGAACATCCATCCGTCGAAAGTCGTCCAACTGGGCGATGAGGTCGAAGTAATGATCCTTGAGATCGACGAAGACCGCCGCCGCATCAGCCTCGGCATGAAGCAGTGCCAGCCGAATCCGTGGGATGACTTTGCCGCCAATCACAAGAAGGGCGACAAGGTGCGTGGCGCCATCAAGTCGATTACCGACTTCGGTATCTTCATCGGTCTGCCCGGCGGCATCGACGGTCTGGTGCATCTGTCTGATCTGTCCTGGTCGGCCACTGGCGAAGAGGCCAAGCAGAATTACAAGAAGGGCGACGAAGTCGAGGCGGTGGTGCTTTCCATCGATGTCGAGAAAGAGCGTATCTCCCTCGGCGTCAAGCAACTCGATGGTGACCCCTTCACCAGCTTCATCGCGACCCATGACAAGAACAGCCTGATCAACGGCACGGTCAAGAGTGTCGATGCACGCGGTGCGGTAATCGATCTGGGTGGTGATATCGAAGGCTATCTGCGTGTTTCCGAGTTCTCGCGTGATCGTATCGAAGACCTCAGCCAGCATCTGAAAGTGGGCGAAGCCGTCGAGGCCTTGATCATCAACGTTGACCGCAAGACCCGTTCGATCAACCTCTCGATCAAGGCCAAGGATCAGGCCGAGCAGAGCGAGGCGATGCAGAAACTGGCAACGGATTCCGCCGCCGCCGCGACGGGCACCACCAGTCTGGGTGCCTTGTTGAAAGCCAAGCTGAACCAGCAGTAAGCCGCACCGCAAAGCATCCATCCATGACCAAATCCGAGTTGATCGCTCGTCTGGCGGAGCGCTTTTCGCAACTGGTGGCGAAGGATGCCGATTTGTCCGTGAAAATGATTCTCGATGCGATGACCGAGGCCCTGGTCAAGGGTGATCGCATCGAGATTCGCGGTTTCGGCAGTTTTTCGCTGAATTATCGGCCGCCGCGGACCGGCCGCAATCCAAAATCGGGCGACAAGGTTCAGGTGCCGGCCAAATACGTGCCGCATTTCAAGGCCGGCAAGGAACTGCGTGAGCGCGTCGACCTGTTCGTCAAGTAGCTTTTATAACCAATGACCGCGCTGCTCTGGTTCCTGCGTGGCATTCTCTTTGTCATCCTGCTGGGACTGGCCATCAAGAACAGCGGTGATGTCGAGCTGCGCTTCTTTTTTGATGCAAGCTGGCAAACACCGCTGTCGCTGGCTTTATTGGGCGCACTGGTGCTGGGAACTGTGCTGGGTCTACTCGCACTGCTGCCGCAGTTGATTCGCCAACGGCGCGTCATCGGAGCGCAGAAACGCGAGTTGGCTGAAAGGGAAAAATCTCCGGCGTCACCGCTGCCGACGAATAATAGCGACTTGCCAACGATGGGCGTTTGAGCGTGGAAATCGAACTGTGGTGGTTTCTGGCGTTGCCGGTGTTCTTTGTGTTGGGCTGGCTCGCCGCACGCATCGACATCAATCAACTGTTGCACGAGTCGCGCGCGCTGCCGCGCTCGTATTTCACCGGGTTGAATTTTTTGCTCAACGAGCAGCCCGACCGCGCGATCGAGGCTTTCCTCGACGCCGCCAAGATCGACCCGGAAACCATCGAGCTGCACTTTGCGCTGGGCAGTCTGTTTCGCCGTCGTGGCGAAACCGACCGCGCAATCCGGGTACACAAGCATTTGATCGACCGCGACGCCTCGCAGAGTCAATTGACCGAAGAACAGCGCCTGCACGCCCTTTCCGAACTGGGGCAGGACTACCTGAAAGCCGGCTTGCTTGATCGCGCCGAAGAAATCTTCGACAAGCTGCGCGGTACCGAGCGCGACGAGGAAGCTTTGCGCAACCTGCTCGAAATCTACCAACAGGAAAAAGAATGGGCCAAGGCCATCGTCATTGCCGAGGAAATGCCGGGCCACGCCGAGCATCTGTGGCAGAAGGAGATTGCCGAATTTCACTGTGAGTTGGCGGCATCCGATTTGCTGAACGGCCGACTCGACATGGCACGGCAGCGACTGGAAGCCGCGCTGGCCGCCAATCGCAAGTGTGTGCGGGCAACCCTGATGCTGGGCGAACTGGAAATGAAAGTCGGCGCTGGTGGTACGGCGGCAGCCCCATCCACCACCAGCACCGCCAACGTGGAGACGGCGTTAGCAACCTGGCAGCGTATCGAGCAGCAAAACCCGGTCTTTCTCGCTCTGGCTGCCGAGAAAATGGCAAGTGCGTATCGCGAGCTCGGCCGTGAGGCTGCCGGCACCGAGCTGCTACGCGGCTATCTTGAGCGCCATCCCTCCATCGATCTGCTCGACGCGGTGTTTCAGGCCGAGCTGCTCGCCAGCGGTCCCGAAGTGGCCTATGTGCTGGTGCGCGACGAGTTGCGCCGCAACCCGACCCTGTTGGGACTCGACAAGCTGTTGGAAGCCCAGGTACTGCTGGCCCCACCGGAAAAGCGCGCCGATCTTGAGCTGGTCAAGAACCTCATTCACAACCACACGCGACGCGTCGCGCGCTATCGCTGTGACGATTGCGGCTTCAAGGCGCGGCAGTTTCACTGGCGCTGTCCGGCCTGCGGCGGCTGGGAAACTTTCCCGCCCAAACGTACCGAAGAGTTTGACCTGAATCCGTGAAACTACCAGATACCCCAGGCACCCCGGATACCGGAGCCGCCCGCGTCCTCGTCGTTGGTGATGTGATGCTCGACCGTTACTGGTTCGGCGAAGTTTCACGTATTTCGCCCGAGGCGCCGGTACCGGTGGTCAAGGTCGAAAGAATCGAGGAGCGCCCCGGCGGTGCGGCCAACGTCGCGCGCAATATCGCGGCGCTCGGTGCGCGGGCAAGTCTGTTGTCGGTGGTGGGCGCGGATGAAGCCGGGCAAACGCTCGCCCGGCTGCTGGCGGGTTCGTCCATCGATGCCAGCCTCCATGAAGACGCGCAGCTCAACACGACCGTGAAACTGCGGGTGCTCGGACGGCAGCAGCAGTTGCTGCGCATCGATTTCGAGAACGCGCCGGCGCACGAGGTGCTGCAAACCAAGCTGGCCGAATTCCAGCAACGGGTAGCCGCCTGCGATGTCGTGATTCTTTCCGATTACGGCAAGGGCGGGCTCACGCATATTGCCGAGATGATCCGACTGGCGCGGGAACATGGCAAGCCGGTGCTCGTCGACCCCAAGGGCGACGATTACGCGCGCTACGCCGGGGCCAGCATTATCACGCCGAATCGTGCCGAGTTGCGCGAAGTGGTGGGACGCTGGACCGACGAAGCCGATCTGACGGCTCGTGTCGACAAATTGCGCGCCGAACTGGGGCTGGCCGCTTTATTGCTGACCCGTTCGGAAGAAGGCATGAGCCTGTTTTCCGACGCGGGGGTCACCCACGAACCGGCCCAGGCGCGCGAGGTTTATGATGTCAGCGGCGCCGGTGATACCGTCATCGCCACGCTGGCCGTCATGCTGGCCTGCGGCCGGTCCATGGCGGAGGGCATGCGCTGGGCCAACCGGGCGGCGAGCGTGGTGGTCGGCAAATTGGGCACCGCGACCTGCTCGCTGGCGGAACTTGAGGAGTAAAGGAACAAAATGGGTTCGTATTACATCGTTACCGGCGCCTGCGGGTTTATCGGCGCCAACATCGTCAAGGCACTCAACGAGCGTGGCATCAACAATGTCATTGCCGTCGATAACCTCAAGAAGGCCGACAAATTCAAAAACCTGGTCGATTGCGAGATTGCCGACTATCTCGACAAGCACGAATTCATCGACATGGTGCATGGCGGCCAGTTCGATGGCGCGGTCGAGGCGATCTTCCACGAGGGCGCCTGCTCGGACACCATGGAAACCGACGGTCATTACATGATGGAGAACAATTACCGTTATTCCATCGGGCTACTGGACTTCTGCCTCGACCACGAGGTGCCTTTCCTCTATGCCTCCAGCGCCTCGGTGTATGGCGGCGGGCGCATCTTCCAGGAGTCGCGCGCGCACGAGGGACCGCTCAATGTCTATGGCTATTCGAAGTTCCTCTTCGATCAGGTCGTGCGGCGCCGCATCGGCCCCGCCGCGAACTGCACCGATTCGCAGGTGGTCGGCTTCCGCTATTTCAATGTCTATGGCCCGCGCGAGCAGCACAAGGGGCGCATGGCCTCGGTGGCCTTCCACCATTTCAACCAGTATCGCGCCACCGGTAAGGTGAAGTTGTTCGAGGGCTGCGATGGCTACGCCAATGGCGAACAGAGCCGCGATTTCGTCTATGTCGATGACGTGGTCAAGGTGAATATGTATTTTCTCGACCACCCGAAAAAATCCGGCATCTTCAACCTGGGCACCGGCCGGGCGCAGCCCTTCAACGACATCGCGCATGCCACCGTCAACGCCTGCCGCGCGCTCGAAGGCAAGCCGGCGCTTTCCTTGCAGGAAATGGTTAGTCAGGGCATCGTCGAATACGTCGATTTCCCCGCGGCGCTGAAAGGCAAGTACCAAAGTTTTACCCAGGCCGACATTTCCGCATTGCGGGCGGCTGGTTATGACGATGAATTAGCCACGGTGGAGCAGGGGGTGACGCGCTATGTGGAGCACTTGTCCAGATGAACACCCACACCCTCGATGACTTCGTTGGCAATACGCCGCTGGTGCGCTTGCAGCGCCTGCCGGGCGAGGACAACACGCGGCGCAATAACCTGATTTTTGCCAAGCTTGAGGGCAACAATCCGGCCGGTTCGGTCAAGGATCGACCGGCGCTGTCAATGATCCGGCGGGCCGAGGAGCGCGGCGAGATCAAGCCGGGCGATACCCTGATCGAGGCCACCTCGGGCAATACCGGCATTGCGCTGGCGATGGTGGCGGCGATGCGCGGTTACAAGATGGTGCTGGTGATGCCCGAAAATCAGAGCGTCGAACGGCGGCAGAGCATGAAAGCCTATGGCGCCGAACTGGTGTTGACGTCCAAGGCCGGCAGCATGGAAGGCGCGCGCGACCTGGCCGACCAGATGGCGCGAGAAGGCCGTGGCGTGGTGCTCGACCAGTTCGCCAACCCGGACAATCCGCGCGCCCACTACGAGGGCACCGGACCCGAAATCTGGCGCGATACCGAGGGCCGGATTACCCATTTCATTTCCAGCATGGGCACCACCGGCACGATCATGGGCTGCTCGCGCTACTTCAAGGAAATCAATCCGGCGATCCAGATCGTCGGTTGCCAGCCCGAGCCAGGCGCACAGATTCCCGGCATTCGTAAATGGGCGACCGAGTACCTGCCGAAAATTTGTGACTTCTCGCGTGTCGACCGGCTGGAGTCTGTTGGCCAGAAGGACGCCGAAGAGATGACGCGGCGCCTGGCGACGGAAGAGGGCATCTTTGCCGGCATCTCCTCCGGCGGCGCGCTGGTGGTGGCCTTGCGGATTGCCGCCGAGGTCGAGAATGCCGTGATCGTCAGCATCGTCTGCGACCGTGGTGATCGTTATTTGTCTACAGGGGTTTTCCCAGCGTGATTCCCGTACTGGTCTTCGACATCGAGACGATTCCCGACATTGCTGGATTGCGGCATTTGCATGATCTGCCGGATGCATTGGCCGATGCCGAAGTTGCCGAGTTTGCCTTCCAGAAGCAGCGGGCAAAGAACGGCAGCGATTTCCTGCCCCTGCATCTGCAGCGGGTTGTCGTCATTTCCTGCGCCATGCGCAACGATGAGGGTTTTCGCGTCTGGTCGTTGGCCGAACCCAAGTCCGGCGAGGGCGAAATCATCCAGCGTTTTTTCGAAGGGATTGCCAAATACACGCCCAATCTGGTGTCGTGGAATGGCGGTGGCTTCGATCTGCCGGTGCTGCACTATCGTGGCCTGATCCACGGCGTGACGGCTGCCCGTTACTGGGATCTCGGCGAAGATGACCGCGATTTCAAGTGGAACAACTACAT
>JAUXNZ010000120.1 GCA_030682595.1 Rhodocyclaceae bacterium
TTGCGCGAGCGGTCGCCCTTGTACATGCCCCCGACCTGCGTGATCGTCACATGCGACTCGTCGATGAACATGAGCGCGTCGGGCGGCAGGTAGTCATAAAGCGTCGGTGGCGGCTCGCCCGGCTGGCGACCCGACATGTGCCGCGAGTAGTTCTCGATGCCCTTGCAGAAGCCCAGCTGGGCGAGCATTTCGAGGTCGAAGCGAGTGCGCTGCTCGATGCGCTGGCACTCCACCAGTTTCTGCTCCTTCTGGAAGAACTCTATGCGGTCGCGGAGTTCCTGCTTGATCTTTTCGACGGCCTGCAAGACGGTGGCGCGCGGCGTGACATAGTGGCTCGACGGAAACACCGTAAAGCGTCCCAGCCGCTGTTTGGTGTGCCCGGTGAGCGGATCGAACAGCGTCAGCGTCTCGACCTCGTCGTCGAACAGGCTGACGCGCAGGGCGCTTTCGGCGTTTTCCGCGGGGAAGATGTCGATCACGTCGCCGCGCACGCGGAAGGCACCGCGGTGGAAATCCACCTCGTTGCGCTCGTACTGCATTTCGGAGAGCCGCCGGATGATCTCGCGCTGGCCGATCTTTTCGCCCTCGCGCAGATGCAGGATCATGGCGTGATAATCGACCGGATCGCCGATGCCGTAGATCGCCGACACGCTGCAGACGATCACCACATCGCGCCGTTCGAGCAGGCTTTTGGTCGCTGAGAGGCGCATCTGCTCGATATGCTCGTTGATCGCCGAGTCCTTCTCGATGAACAGGTCGCGCGATGGGACATAAGCCTCGGGCTGGTAATAGTCGTAATAGGAAACGAAATATTCGACGGCGTTTTCCGGGAAGAACTCGCGGAATTCCGAATACAACTGAGCCGCCAGCGTCTTGTTGTGCGCCAGCACCATGGCGGGCCGCCCCAGCCGCGCGATGACGTTGGCCATCGTGTAGGTCTTGCCAGAACCGGTCACGCCCAGCAGGGTCTGAAACGACAGGCCGTCCGCGATACCCTCCGTCAACAGGCGCACCGCCTCCGGCTGATCGCCGGCCAGCGAAAACGGCTGGTGCAGGCGAAATGGACTGCCGGGGAAGGTCGCTATACTGTTTTCTGCGGATTCAGGCATCGTGCGATGATAACGTTCAATGGGATATTCAATGGCCAATCAAGCAAAAGTCGGCGCTGGCGGCAATTTGGCGTCCCCCCAGCATAAAGTCGGCGCTGGCGGGACGGCGTCAGCCGGGCCCGCCGCCAACAAGGGGACGGCGCCATCATCTGACAAACTCGACAAAATTGTCGCCGAGGCGCGCCGCGCCGCCGAAAAACGCGACCAGGGCTACCGCGAGCAGGCGCTCAAGATCTACCCCTGGGTCTGCGGCCGTTGCGCGCGCACCTTCACCAATGCCAACCTGCGCGAACTCACCGTCCATCATCGCGACCACAACCACGACAACAATCCCCCCAATGGCAGCAACTGGGAACTGCTCTGCCTCTATTGCCACGACAACGAACACCAGCGCCAGCTTGAAGCCCATGGCGGCATAGCCGAAGCCGGCAACCAATCCAGCGCCGCCACCCATTCGCCCTTCGCCAACCTGAAGGCAATGCTGGGTAAAAAATCATAGTTGCCGCCTGCCCCTGCGGACGTCCCCTGCCCTACGCATCCTGCTGCGGTTTATGGCATGGCGGCGCCCCCGCCCCCGATGCCGAAACCCTGATGCGCTCGCGCTACAGCGCCTATGTGCTCGAACTGCCCGACTACCTGCTGGCCACCTGGCACCCCAGCACCCGACCGGCAGAATTAAGCCTGGCAACCATGCCCCGCACCCAATGGCTGGGGCTGAAGGTAAACCGCCACGCAATCACCGGCCAGGACACTGCCACAGTCGACTTCGTCGCCCGCCACAAAATCGGCGGCCGCGCCCAGCGCCTGCATGAAGTCAGCCGCTTCGTGCGGGAAAACGAACGCTGGTATTACCTCGACGGCGCAGTCTGAAGAGAAAACCGGGGCCGCCCGGAATAACAGTGGAATAATTCAATATCCATATTTGCGTTGCACGCTGAATGCTGTAATCATTCAGTGCACGCTGAGCGTGGTCTTGGTCGAGGCATTTAAATAAAATCAGGCCCCTTGGGATTTTGGATCGGTCCAGCAGCTTGGGCGCAGGTACCGAAGTCGAACGAGAAAGATAGATTGGGGGAGCGATGATGTCCGATTTGAGTCCGCTTGAAGAACACTATCCTCGGTTAATGGAAGAAATCATGGCGTTCTGGGGTTCACCCACCTGCTATGCGCAACTGCAAAACTTCTTGATGGATAGCCGTGGCAATCGCAACGGATTTCCCGCAGCCATTTATTCCGATTTATCCATATTATTGGTAATCACCGCGCGCGACAAAAGCCCCTATGACATCTGGCAGGATGCGTTGGATGAGGAATAGCGCAGAGTGAATGTCGCCGACCCGAAAAGGGAAGGGGAATAGTGGCTGGGTCGAATCATTTGAGGCCGAACCCGAATCCCGCCGTCCCGCCAGCGCCGACTTTTATTCCTCGAACAGCAGCAGGGTGACGTCCGCCGCCTGCCGCCGCAGGGGCAGCAGGGCCTGATAGGCCGCCGAATCATGCCACGCCCGTGCGGTGGCCAGGTCGGGGAAACGGATCACCACCGTGTCCGCATGCCCATGCGCGCCGGAGAGCACGGCCGCCAGTCGCCCCCGCAACAGCAGTTCAGCGCCCCATGGCACCAGCGTCGCCGGCACCTGGTCGCGATACGCGGCCCATTGGGCGGTATCCTTGATGCTGATGTGACCAATGACGCAGGCGTGGCCCATGGTTCAGCGCCCGGCCTGCCGCAGGTCGGCGAGCAGGGTGCCCGCGCGCAGCAACTCTTCCTCATGGTCTGCTTCACGCCAGCGTTCAGTCAGCGCCGCCTCATACCATGACTGCATGGCCGGCAAGGCAAGCAACGCGCCGGCGTATTGCCGGGAACGTTTGGACAACTCCAATCCATAGGTCTGGATGCGAAAGGCGACCGGGGCGAAAAAGGCGTCGGCGGCAGTGAATGAAGCGCCGGCCAGGAACGGGCCGCCGAAGCGGGTGAAGCCGTCGTTCCAGAGCTCGTCGAGGCGCGTCAGGTCGTCCTTTAGTGCCTGTGGACAGGCATCGAGGCGCACGCGCACGCCACAGTTCATGCCGCAGATGCCGCGCAGGTGCGCGAAGCCGGAGTGCATCTCGGCGGCGGCGGAGCGCGCCCACGCGCGCGCGACGGCATCGGCAGGCCATACGTGCGGGAACTTCTCCGCGAGGTATTCAACGATGGCGAGCGAATCCCAGACGACCGTGGTGCCGTCGACCAGACAGGGCACCCGGCCGGTCGGCGAGAAGGCGCGAAAGGTTTGCGCGGCACCGAAGGGCACCAGCTTTTCATCGAAGGGAATGCCGAGTTCGCGCATCAGCACCCAGGGCCGCAACGACCAGGAGGAGTAGTTCTTGTTGGCGATGTAGAGGGTCGGCATGGGTCACTTTCAGCAGAGTTTGGCAAGCATGAGGACTAGCCCAGACTACCGGCAGTCACTGTGCACGTCAATTGCACACAGATGAAAAATCTGCGTTGGCAGCGTGTTGCGCGCGGCACTGCGGTCATGGCGGAGTGGCGCGCAGGATGTTGCGCCCGCTGCACCGACCGATGCGCCTGCACCGTTCCGGACGGCGTTGGCAGGACGGCGCAAACGGGTATCCTTCGTCCCTTTGCCCAGGAAAGAATCGCTCATGTGGTTTCGCAATCTGCGTGTTTACCGTCTCCAGCGGAAACTGGATATTGATCTGGCCGGTCTTGACGAACAGTTGTCCCGCCGTCCGCTGGCGCGCTGCGGCAGCTTTGAAATGGCCAGCCGGGGCTGGGTGTTTCCGCGCCAGGAAGGCGCATTCGTGCATGCCGTCAATCGGCAGTGGCTCATCGCCCTCGGCGTCGAACAAAAATTGCTGCCCGCCGCGGTCGTCCGCCAGACCGCCCAGGAACGCGCCGCCCTGATCGAATCCGAACAGAACCGCAAGGTGGGTCGCAAGGAAATGCGCGACATCGCCGAGCGCGTGACCGAAGAACTCCTGCCCAAGGCGTTCTCGCAGCGCCGCACCACCTGGGGCTGGCTCGATCCGCTGCACGGCTGGCTGGTAGTCGATGCCGGCTCAGATGCGCGGGCCGACGAATTCATGGAGATGCTGGTCTCCACCCTCGACAATATCGCGCCACGGCCGCTGCAAACACAGGTGTCATCGCAGACTGCGATGACCGGCTGGCTGGCATCGGGAGCCGCGGGCGCAGTGAACGAGGCACCCACCGGCTTCACCATCGACAGCGACCTGGAATTGCGCTCCGCCAGTGAGTCACAGGCGGCGATCCGCTATGTGCATCACGCGCTCGCCGGACCGGAAATCGCCGGCCACATCGCCGCCGGAAAAATCGCCACAAAACTCGGCATGACCTGGAATGACCGGATTTCCTTCGTCCTCACCGACAAGTTGCATCTCAAGCGCCTGGCCTTCCTCGACATCCTCAAGGAACAGGCCGAATCAACCGACAACGCCGAAGAACGGTTCGATGCCGACTTTGCCCTGATGGCTGGCGAATTGGCCCATCTGTTCGACGACCTGCTCGTCGCGCTGGGCGGCGAATTGAAAACCGAATAGCCGCCGTCCCCGAGTAGGTGGCGAGACGGCTGACGCCGTCCCGCCAGCGCCGACTTTTAGCGTGAAACCGCAGCGTTTGCGCCGGGCCTCCCCTCTCCCCCAGCCCCCGCTCCTGCAAGGGGCGAGGGGGGAACCAGGCCGTAGGCCGCAGGACGCTGCGCAGCAGCGGTCCCGAGCAAGGCGAGGGATGCGCCAACGGCGCACAAAGGGGGCGGGCGTCAGTACGCCTGCAAATCAGCCCCGCCCACTTCGAGCGAATGGCGCCAGAACTGGTCGTCGCGGTCGAACAGGCGATAGGTACCGCGCGGCCCCCAGGAACCGGCCGGGTAGGTGTTGATGAATTCGCGCTCCATCGACCAGACTTTCAGTACCGGGTCGACGACGCGCCATGCCCATTCCACCTCGTCGTAGCGCAGGAACAGCGAGTGGTCGCCGAGCATGGTGTCGAGCAGCAGTCCTTCGTAGGCGTCGTATTCCTCCTCGCTGGCCTTGCGATAGGTGGCGTCGAGGCTGATGGTGCGGGTCTGCAGTTCCAGCCCCGGCACCTTCACCTGCAGTTCCATCTTCATGCAGTCGTTGGGCTGGATGCCGAGCATGATCCAGTTCGGCCGCGAAGGGGCGTGGCGGGTATGGCGCAGCAGGTCCTGCGGCGGATTCTTGAAGCGGATGCAGATCGCCGAGCTGCCTTCGGCCATGCGTTTGCCGGTGCGCAGGTAGAACGGCACGCCCGACCAGCGCCAGTTGTCGACAAACAGCTTCAGCGCGGCATAGGTTTCGGTGGTGCTGTCCGGCGCCACGCCCGCTTCCTCCGGATAACCGGGCACTGTCTTGCCATTGATCGAGCCGCTGGAATATTGGCCGCGAAAGGCATGGGCATGCACGGCGTTCTGGGTGATCGGGCGGATCGTCTTCAGCACCTTGACCTTCTCGTCGCGCAAGTGTTCGGCCGCCATCGACACCGGCGGTTCCATCGCCACCAGCGCCATCAGTTGCAGCAGGTGGCTCTGGATCATGTCGCGCAGCGCGCCCGCCCCTTCGTAATAACCGGCGCGCCCCTCGATGCCCAGCGTCTCGGAATGGGTGATCTGCACGTGGTCGATGTAATGCCGGTTCCATAACGGCTCCAGCATCAGGTTGGCGAAGCGGAACACCATGACGTTCTGCACCGTGCCCTTGCCCAGATAGTGGTCGATGCGGTAGATCTGCGGCTCGTTGAGATGCTTGTAGAGGCTCTGCTGGAGCGTCTGGGCCGACAGCAGGTCGTAGCCGAACGGCTTTTCGATGACCACGCGGCGCCAGCCGTTCTTCTGCTGGAGCAGGCCGACATTGCCGAGTTTGTCGATGATGTTGGGAAACTCGGCGGGGCGCACCGCCATGTAGAACACGACATTGCGTGAAAAATCGGGGCTTTCCTCGAGCGTCTGGCGCAGGCGCTCGTAAGAGCCATCGTCGCCGGGCACAATGGCGTGGTAATGCATGCGCGTGTGGAAACGCTGACAGGCGCCGTGGTCATATCCCTGCGGATACTTCGCGACGAGCATCTTGGTGACCTCGGCGCTCCATTCCTCGTCGCTCCATTGTTCGCGGTCGGCGGCGAGAATCACCATGTTGTCGGGCAGATGCCCGGCGGACTCGAGGCGGAACAGCGCCGGGATCAGCTTGAGCCGCGCCAGGTTGCCGCCGGCGCCGAAGATGACCAGCGTGCAGGGGTCGATGACTTTCATTGGCTTTTCACCGCATGGCCGCCAAAGGCATTGCGCATCAAGGAAAGCAGGCGGTAGCTGTAGCCTTTTTCATCCTGGCTGGCAAAGCGCATCTGCAGCGCCAGCGTCAGCACCGGCGCGGCAATGCCCTGCTCTATCGAGTCGATCACCGTCCAGCGGCCTTCGCCGGAATCGGACACAAAGGGCGCGATGTTGGCCAGTTCCTGATCACCCTTGAGCCCTTCGGCGGTCAGGTCGAGCAGCCAGCTTCTGACCACGGAACTATGACGCCACAGTTCCGTGAGCTGGGCCAGGTCGAAATTGAACTCCTGTTTGCCCTTGAGCAGATCGAGCCCTTCGGCCAGCGCCTGCATCATGCCGTATTCGATGCCGTTGTGAATCATCTTGGAATAGTGGCCCGCGCCGACCGGCCCGACGTGCGCCCAGCCGCGATCGGGCGCGGGGGCCAGCGCCTTGAGCACGGGTTCGAGAACTTGCGCCACCTCTTTTGTTCCGCCGACCATCAGGCAGTAGCCGTTTTCCAATCCCCACACCCCCCCCGAGGTGCCGGCGTCCATGAAGCCGATGCCCTGTTCCGCCAGCATGGCGCCGCGCCGCTGGCTTTCCTTGTAGTTGGAATTGCCACCATCGACGACGATATCGCCCGTCGCGAGCAGCGGTGTCAGGTCGCGCAACTGATCCTCGGTCGGCGCGCCGCTGGGCAGCATCAGCCAGACGATTTTTGGCGCCGCTGGTTCGGCTGGCACGGCCAACTTGGCCACCGCATCGTTTACAGAAGTAGCAGCGATCATGCCCGCCTCGGCGGCCAACCCGGCAACGGTTTTGGCGTCGCGATCAAAACCGACCACCTCGATCCCGGCACGCCGCAAGCGCCGCACCATGTTGCCACCCATTTTGCCCAAGCCGATCATTGCCAAACGCATGATGTTTCCTTTCGTCAAATTGAAGTTGTATGCTGCACGCCATGCAAACCCAACAAGTCTGCCGATGGCATATTCTTGCCAATCCTGACGCGCTGGCACAAGACGCGACAGCCCATATCCTGCAAGCCGGAGAACAGGCCATCGCCCGCGCCGGCGCCTTCCATCTGGTGCTGGCGGGCGGCAGCACGCCGCGCCGCATTTATCGGGCACTGACCCGCAGCACCGCCGACTGGTCGCGCTGGCATGTCTGGTTTGGCGACGAACGTTGCCTGCCGCCCGCTGACCCGGAACGCAACAGCCGCATGGCGCTGGATGCCTGGCTCGACCAGGTGCCGATTCCGCCCGGGCAGATTCACCCGATTCCCGCCGAATTGGGCGCAGTCGCCGCCGCGCAGGCCTATGCAGAAACGCTGGCCGGCCGGGGTGACTTCGATCTGGTGCTGCTCGGACTGGGCGAGGATGGCCACACCGCCAGCCTCTTCCCGGGCCAGGACTGGGGCACGGGCGCCGCGGCGGGGGATGTTCTGGCGGTGTTCGACGCGCCCAAGCCGCCACCGGAGCGGGTTTCCCTGAGTGCTCGCCGCCTCGCCGCTGCCCGCGAGGTGATCTTTCTCGTCAGCGGCACGGGCAAACAGCCTGCCGTGGCCGACTGGCAGGCCGGCGCGGAAATTCCCGCCGCCGCCATCGCTCCGGCAAGCGGCGTGGATATTCTGCTCGACTTTCCTTTGCCGGAAAACTAGCACCGACTACAACTCCACCGGCGTCGGCGTCACCTTCCAGATATCGCGACAATATTCGGCGATGGTGCGATCGGAAGAAAACTTGCCCATGCGCGCGACATTGAGGATGGACATGCGCGTCCAGTTTGCCGTGTCGCGATAGGCGGTGCTGACCCGCTCCTGGCATTCGACATACGCGGCGTAGTCGGCGAGCAGCAAATAGGGGTCGTGCTGGAGCAGGTTGTCGATCAGCGGCTGGAACACACCGCGGTCGCCATGTGAAAACAGCCCGCTGCCGAGCAGATCGATGACGCCCTTGAGATCGCGGTTCGTGTTGTAGATGTCCCAGGGCCGATAGCCCTCCGCCAGCGTGCGTTCCACTTCTTCGGCATTGAGACCGAAGAGAAAGAAATTGTCGGCGCCGACCTCTTCGCGGATCTCGACGTTGGCGCCATCGAGCGTGCCGATGGTCAGCGCCCCGTTCATCGAGAACTTCATGTTGCCGGTGCCCGAGGCCTCCTTGCCGGCGGTCGAAATCTGCTGCGACAGATCGGCAGCCGGATAGAGCCCATGCCCCAGCTTGACGCTGAAGTTGGGCAGGAACACGACTTTCAGCCGACCGGCGACATCGGGGTCGCGGTTCACCACCTCGCCCACCGCGGTGATCAGCCGGATCATCAGCTTGGCCAGAAAATAGCCGGGGGCCGCCTTGCCGCCGAAGATGAAGGTGCGCGGTACGATATCCGCGTTGGGATTGAGTTTGATACGGTTGTAGAGCGTAATGATGTGCAGCACATTGAGGTGCTGGCGCTTGTATTCGTGAATGCGTTTGGCCTGCACGTCGAAGAGGCTGGCCGGATCGACGTCCACGCCGCAGCGTTGCTTGATCGTCGCCGCCAGCGCCGCCTTGCGCTCGTGCTTGATCTGCCGCCAGCGCGCCTGAAACGCCGGATCGTCGGCGTGGTGCTCGAGCGCCCGCAGTTTTACCAGATCGTTCTCCCAGTCGGAACCTATGGTTTCAGTCAGTAAGCCGGCCAGGCCGGGGTTGCTGAGCATCATGAAGCGGCGCGGCGTAACGCCATTGGTCTTGTTCTGGAACTTCTCCGGCCACAGCGCGTAAAAATCGCGCAGCACGGTTGTCCGGAGCAGGCGCGAGTGCAGTTCGGCCACACCGTTGATGGCGAAGCTGCCGACGCAGGCCAGATGCGCCATGCGCACATAGCGCGGGCCGCTTTCGTCGATGATCGACAATCGCTCGACGGGCCCGCTGTCAAAGGGATAGCGCAGGCGCACCTCGTCGAGGAAGCGCGCGTTGATCTCGTAGATTATTTCGAGGTGGCGCGGCAGCAGGTTCTGGAACAGGGGAATCGGCCACTTTTCCAGCGCCTCGGGCAGCAGCGTGTGGTTGGTGTAGGCGAAGGTGTTGCGCGTCACCTGCCACGCCACGTCCCAGTCCAGGCCTTCCTTGTCGATCAGCAGACGCATCAGCTCCGCGACGGCGATGGCGGGATGCGTATCGTTGAGTTGCACGCTGAATTTCTCGTGGAAACGTTCGATGGCGAGGCCGGTGCTCTTGAAGATGCGCAACATGTCCTGCAACGAACAGGTAACGAAGAAATGTTGCTGCAGGAGGCGCAGGCGTTTGCCGATCTCGGGCTCGTCGTTGGGATAGAGCACCTTGCTGATGGTTTCCGAGCGCACTTCGCGCGTCACCGCACCGTAATAG
>JAUXNZ010000123.1 GCA_030682595.1 Rhodocyclaceae bacterium
GATCCGCTAAGCCACTCCAAACAGGTAACGATCATGTCTGTCCCATCACCCGCCCCACGCCCAGACGACTCGCCAGCCTGGCATGCCCAAGCCACGGCAGCGGTCGCCGCCGCCCTCGGCGTCGAACCGGAAGCTGGCCTCGATGCCGCCGAGGCCACAACCCGACTCGCCATGAACGGCCCGAATCAGCTTGCCAGCAAACCGCCGCGCCCGCCCTGGCTCAAGTTCATCGATCAGTTCAAGAACTTCCTGGTCATCGTGCTGCTCGGTGCCGCCGTGCTGGCCGGCGCGGTCGGCGAGCTCAAGGACGCCATCGTCATCGCCATCGTGGTGCTGCTCAACGCCACGCTCGGCTTCTTTCAGGAGCATCGCGCCGAGGCCGCGCTCGCGGCGCTGAAGAACATGCTGGCACCGATCGCGCGCGTGCGCCGCGACGGCCACGCCGCGCTGATCCCGGCGGTCGATCTGGTGCCGGGCGATATTCTGTTGCTCGAAGCGGGCGACCGCATCCCGGCCGACGCGCGCGTGCTCCACGCCCATGCCGGCGAGGTGGCCGAGGCCGCGCTCACCGGCGAGTCGCACGCGGTGGCCAAGAACCCGCAAGCGGTCGAAGAAAAGTCGGCGCTGGCGGAACGGCGTGGCATGGTTTTCATGAATACCGTGGTGACGCGCGGCCGCATCGAGGCCATCGTCACCGCCACCGGCATGCACACGGAGATGGGCAAGATCGCCGGCATGCTGGCCGAGGCCGCCGAATCGGCCACCCCCTTGCAGGTACAGCTCGACCGGCTCGGCAAGCGACTCGCCGCGATCGCCGGCGTGGTCGTTGGCCTGATCTTTGTCATCGGCATCCTGCGCGGCGACGACCTGGTGAAGACGGCGATGACCGCGATTGCGCTGGCGGTGGCGGCGATTCCCGAAGGCCTGCCCGCGGTGGTGACCGTCACCCTGGCACTGGGCATGCATCGCATGGCCAAGCGCCACGCCATCGTCAAAAAGCTGGCGGCGGTGGAAACGCTGGGCTGCACGACGGTAATCTGCTCCGACAAGACCGGCACGCTGACCTTGAACCAGATGACCGCCCGTCGCATCTATTACATGGGCCGGCGCTTTGCCGTGAGCGGCGAAGGCTACCGGGGGGAAGGCCAGATCAGCGCCGCGGACGGCCAACCCGCGCCGGCGCTGGACAGCCTGCGCAAGCCGGCCGTGTTGTGCGCCGATGCGCGCATTCACGACGGCGAACTGATCGGCGACCCCACCGAGGGAGCGCTGCTGGCGCTGGCCGCCAAGACCATGCCGGATGGCGCGATTGAATCAATCAGCGAACGGCAGCCGCGCATCGCCGAGATTCCCTTTGATTCGGCCCACAAGTTCATGGCCACCTTCCACCATGACGGCGCCGTCGTGCGCATGTGGGTGAAGGGCGCGCCCGATGTGCTGCTGGCGCGCGCCAGCCGCTGGCTTGGTGCAACGGCGGAGCAAGCCCTTGACGACGCCGCGCGCACCGAGTTTGCGGCGCAAAACGCCGCGTTCGCCGAGGAAGCCCTGCGCGTGCTTGCCCTGGCCGGCCGCGACATTCCTGCCGCGGAATTCGATCCGGCCGGTGACCTGATGATCTGGGCCAACGAACTGACGCTGATCGGCCTGGTCGGCATCATCGACCCGCCGCGCCCCGAGGCGCGGGAGGCCATCCACGTCTGCCACACCGCCGGCGTCGCCGTGAAGATGATCACCGGCGACCACCGGGTCACCGCCGCCGCCATCGCGCGCGATCTGGGTCTGGTCGGCGCGGTGCGCGAAGGCCGCGAGATCGAGGGACTCGCGGGAGAAGCGCTAGCCGATTTCGTCGAGCGCACGGTCGTCTTCGCGCGCGTCTCGCCCGAGCACAAGCTGCGCATCGTCAAGGCGCTACAGGCACAGGGCCATGTCGTCGCCATGACCGGCGACGGCGTCAATGACGCGCCGGCCCTGAAAACCGCCGACATCGGCGTGGCCATGGGCATCACCGGCACCGAGGTCACCAAGGAGGCGGCAACCCTGGTGCTCACCGACGACAACTTCGCCAGCATCGTGCATGCGGTCGAGGAAGGCCGCACCATCTACGACAACATCGTCAAGTTCGTGCGCTTCCAGTTGTCTACCAACATCGGGGCGATTCTCACCGTCCTCGGCGCGCCGCTGTTTGGCATACCCACGCCATTCACCGCCATCCAGATACTCTGGGTCAACATCATCATGGACGGCCCCCCCGCCATGACCCTGGGGGTAGAACCGGCCCGGCCCGGCATCATGCGTTCGAAGCCGCGCCAACCCGACGCCAACATCCTGACCGCTTCCCGCCTGACGCGCCTGATGTTCTACGGCCTGACCATGGCGGTCGGCACACTCACCGCCTATGCTTGGGGTGAACGCACGGGCGGCCATGCCTATGCCGTGACGCTCGCCTTCACCACCTTTGTGCTGTTCCAGTTTTTCAACATCTTCAACGCTCGCAACGAACATCGCAGCGCCTTCAATCGCCAGTTTTTCAGCAACGGCAAGCTCTGGCTCGCGCTCGCCGGCGTGGTCGGACTGCAGGTTCTCGTCGTCCATTGGGCGCCGGCGCAAGCGATATTCGACACCGTCGACCTCAGCCTCCGCGACTGGTTGTGGTCAACCGCGATCGCATCGAGTACCCTTCTGCTCGAAGAGACGCGCAAGCTGGGGCTACGCCTCGTCGTCGGCAGGCGTCAAAAAACCTGAGGACTAGCGATGTTTTCCGTTTACGGCATATCGGGACCGGTGTTCAACGGCTCACTGAAAGAACTCAGACAGGTGCGCCAACTCCACAGCTTGCGCGCCGTACGCCCCATCGCCGTGGAGGGCGAGGAAGCCGGTGTCGCAGTGACAGCCACCCAGCCCCGCGCGGAAGCGATCCGCGCCTACCAGGAAATGCTGCATCACGATCAGGAACGCGGCCCGCTCTATCATGCCGGGCAGGTCATGCAGCGTCAGGTGATCAGCGTCGCCGCCAGCGACGATGTGGCGCAGGCGTGGCGGACCCTGCGCGACCACCACATCCACCAGGCGCCCGTGCTCGATGCCGCTGCGCAACTGGTCGGCATCGTCAGCGAGCGCGACCTGCTGACCGCCATCAATATCGACGCCGGCCGCATCGTCGAATCCCTCAGCCGGCGGGTAAGCGATGTAATGACCACCCCGGTCGTCGCCGCCACGCCGCTGACCGACATCCGCCAGATTGCCACCGCAATGCTCGAGCACGCTGTCGCAGGCGTCCCCGTCACCGGCGACAACGGGCTGCTGGTGGGATTCATCTCGCGCAGCGACATCCTGCAGGCGGTAGTCACCGACCCGCCGCTGAGCCTGTGGCGATGATTTTCCGGCGGATGAAAGTCGGCGCCGGGCCGTCCCAAGCCGACGCCAGCGGATTGCCCCCTC
>JAUXNZ010000146.1 GCA_030682595.1 Rhodocyclaceae bacterium
AATCCCAGATCGCCCAATGGGCCAGCGGCGCATCGGCCTGCTGGCGCCCCTCGTCCTCATAGCGCTTCAGCGTGCAGGACATCAGGTACATCTGCGAAAGAATGTCGCCAAGGCGGCCGGAAATCTTCTCGCGGCGCTTGGCACTGCCCCCCAGCACCAGCAACGTAATATCCGTGAGGAAGGCAAAGGCTGACGAGAAGCGGGTGAGCTGCTGGTAATAGCGGCGCATTTCGGGCGCCACGTTGGCACCCACCGGAACGAAGTGCGAACCGGTCATGCCCAGCCAGAGTGCATAAAACCCGTTTCTGATGGTGAAACCGATATGCGCCCAGAGTGCCTTGTCGAAATCGAAGAGGCCCTTGTTTTCATCTGGCTCTTGCGCCGCCTGCATCTCGGGCAGCAGATAGGGATGGCAGCGGATCGCGCCCTGCCCGAAGATGATCAGGGAGCGCGTCAGGATGTTGGCGCCTTCGACGGTAATGCCGATCGGCACCTGCTCGTAGGCACGGCCGAGGAAATTCGACGGGCCGAGGCAGATGCCCTTGCCGCCGATGATATCCATGCCGTCATTCACCACCTGACGGGCACGCTCGGTGACGTGGTATTTGGCGATGGCGGAAACCACCGACGGCTTCTCGCCCAGATCGACGGCACCGGCCGTCATCTTGCGCGTGGCGTCCATCATGTAGGTGTAGGCGCCAATGCGCGTCAAGCCTTCTTCGACACCCTCGAAGCGCCCCACCGCCAGCTTGAACTGGCTGCGCACCCGCGCATAGCCGCCGACGGCGCGTGCTGTCATCTGCGCCATACCGATATTTGACGACGGCAGTGAAATCGAGCGGCCCGCCGCCAGGCATTCCATCAGCATGCGCCAGCCCTGGCCGGCCATTTCAGGCCCGCCGATGATGAATTCGAGCGGCATGAAAACATCCGTGCCGCGCGTCGGCCCCGTCGTGAACATCGCATTCAGCGGAAAGTGGCGGCGGCCGGTATCCACGCCCGGATGGTCGTAGGGTACCAATGCGCAGGTGATGCCGATATCCTTTTTGTCACCCAGCAGGCCGTCCGGATCGAACAGGCGAATGGCCAAACCGAGGATGGTGCACAGCGGTGCCAGGGTGATGTAGCGCTTGTCCCAGGTCACGCGCATGCCGAGCACTTCCTTGCCCTGCCACATGCCCTTGCAGATGATGCCGCTATCGGGAATGGACGCCGCATCGGAACCTGCCCACGGGCTGGTCAGCGCGAAAGCCGGCACTTCGATGCCCTTGGCCAGCCGCGGCAGATAGTGATTTTTCTGTTCCTCGGTACCGTATTGCAGCAACAATTCGGCCGGGCCGAGCGAGTTGGGCACCATCACCGACACGGCCATTGCCGACGAACGGGTAGAGAGCTTGGTGATCACCTGCGAATGCGCGTAGGCGGAAAACTCCAGGCCGCCATAGCGCTTTGGAATGATCATGCCGAGGAAGCCCTTGTCCTTGAGGTAGCGCCAGGCTGCCTCGGGCATGTCGTAGAGTTCGTGCGTCACCTGCCACTCATCGACCAGGCTGCACGCGGTTGCCGCTTCGTTGTCGAGGAAGGACTGCTCGGCGGCGGTCAGTTTCGGCTGCGGATAGGCGTGCAGCTTTTGCCAGTCCGGCCGACCGCGGAACAGCTCGCCTTCCCACCAGACGGTGCCGGCCGCCAGCGCCTCCTTCTCGGTATCCGACATCTGCGGCAGCAGACTGCGATAAGTGGCAAAAATCGGCCGGGTAATCAGCGTGCGGCGCAACGGCCGGACCAGAAACAGCAGCACCACGATCAGCAGGGCGCCAACGCCCAGCAGCATTCCAATGGAATCGAACATGTTTTAGATCTCCTAGAATTTGGGCAGCGGCGCGCGCAGGCCGCCGAGCAGGAAGGACATCAGCCGTGGCTGCAAACGGTCCAGACGATCCATGGCGTCCTCGTCATCGACCTGCCAGTCAGTCACCAGCCGCAGGGCGTCCGTGCCGGCAATCGCGTAAGACGTCGCGCCCAGCATGAAATGGAAACGCCAGGCGATTTCGGCGCGTGGCACATCGGGCAGCGCCTTGAACAGTGCCGCCTTGTAACGCTCGACCACTTCCTGGTATTCGTCGGCAAGGAAGGTGCGGATAAAGTCGGCCGGGTCGGTCAGGGTGCGCCCGAGCAGGCGCAAGAAAGTGACACCGCCGCGCGCCTCGTCCTGCGCCATGCCCAGCAGCGTGCCGAAAAACCCTTCAACGATCTGCGAGGGCTTCAACGGCTTGCCTCCGGCCGCCTGCTCCAGCGCCGTCAGCACGCGCAAACGCTCGGTGTTCAGCCACGCCAGCCGGCGGCGAAACACTTCCTGCACCAAGGCATCCTTGGAGCCGAAGTGGTAATTCACCGAGGCCAGATTCACGCCGGCAGCGCTGGTGATCTGGCGCATCGAGGTGCCGTCGAAACCATTGGCCGTGAACAACCGCTCCGCCGCATCGAGAATGCGCTCGCGGGTATCGACAGAACGCGTTTCCGCCATGAGCCCTCCTATTAATTCATACGTTCGTTTGAATGATATGGAAGATGCCCAGGCTAGGCAAGCTTTATTTGCTTGTTATTTTGCTTATGTGTCTTTAGATGCGAACCGCGCTCGCCAGGAAAAATAAACGCCGCAAAGCGGCGTTTTTAAGAGGAATGAAAGTGAGAAGCTAGGCTTTTTTGATCAACTCGAACTGCGCCACCACATTGCGCAGCACGACAGCGGTGGCTGAAAGCGACGCGGCACCTTGCATCGCGTTTCGTGCGGACTGGGTGTTCTGCTCGATCAGGGATGACACCTGCTCCATGTTTGCCGCGACATCCTGACTGGCCACCGTCTGCTCACGCGAAGCGGCGGCGATGCTTTCGGCCATGGCGGCCACCTCGTCGCTGGAAGCGCGAATCTGGTCGAGGCTGGTCACGCTGGCACGCATCATGCCCATGCCCGATTCGACTTCCTGCGCCGCCTGCTCCATCGACGACACCGCCTGCTGGGTCACCTTCTGAAATTCATTGACCGTGTTGTTGATATCGGCGGTCGAAGACGAGGTCCGTTCGGCGAGTTTGCGCACCTCGTCGGCGACCACGGCGAAACCGCGGCCCTGCTCGCCGGCGCGCGCTGCTTCGATGGCGGCATTCAGCGCCAGCAGGTTGGTCTGTTCGGCGATTTCGCGAATCGTGTTGGTGATCACGCCGATCTTTTCGATCGCCCGGTTCAGGTCACCGATGGTCGCGGAGGAGGCCTGCACCGCGCCCACCACGCGCGAGGTCGCCGCCATGCTGCTGTCCATGCTGCGCGTGGATTCCGCCACGAGAGCCTTCGACTGGGTCGCCGCCTGGGCGGTGCTGGCAACCGAACTCGCCACCTCGCCCACCGAGACGGTGAGCTCCTCGGTGGCCGCCGCCGTGCCCTGCACACGGTCCTGCTGCTGCACCGACTGATTAACCACGCGATCCATTTCCGCCGCCAGGTGCTTGCTTTCCTCGTCCAGCGCCTCCGAGACCAGACGCACCTCGTCGAGGGTCACCTTGAGATTGACCTGCATGGTCGCCAGGGCACACATCAGCGCTCCGGCTTCGTCGCGACGGGAGATGTCGACCTCGTCCGTGAGAATGCCGGCGGCGATGCGTTCGAAATGCGCAATCGACTGGCGCATCGGCGCGACGACCGCCCTGACGAGCAACCCGCCAATCACCACTACCAGCAGGATCGCCGTGAGCGTACCGGCAATTGCCGCATTGAGCAGCCAAGTGTAGCCCCGCTCCGAGGCAGTGTGCGCTTTATCGCCTTCCGCGACAAGATAACGCTGCAGCGACTCGCCCTGCTCCAGCAATTTGCTGTAAAGGGGGTTGATCTTGGTCAGCAGCAGCATCTGGGCGGTGTCGTAATCGCCGCTGGCGAGCGCCTCGCGCGCCAGGCTGACACCTTCCTTCGAATAAGCGTCGCGTGCCGCAAAAAACGCCTCCGCCAGCACCTTTTCATCGGCGTTCTTGGGCTTTTTGTCGTAGGTCGCGCGCAGGTCCTCGATAATCTTGCGGTTGGCCTGGGTCGCCTCGGTGTGCAGCGCGACCGAATGGTCGTGCATCTTGCTGTAGCGGTTATCCGGGCTATGCTGAATCCCCAGCATGATCTGTGCGCGATTATCGGCCAGCCGCTCGATCATCCTGGCGATGGCCACCGCCGGTTCCATATGCTCATCGTAGGCCATGCGCAGCCGCTCATTGCTCTGGCTCAGGCCGACGACACCGACAACGGAACCCACCGCAATCATCACCGCCATCAGGGCCATCACGCCGATCAACCGGACGCGGATGGAGAGACCCGCCAGAAAACCGCCGGGTTTCGGCAATTTTGCCTGACCGGCGTTGATCTGCTGATACAGCGCCTCGGCCTCGCGCACCTGCGTGCGCGACGGCTCGGAGCGCACGGACATGTAACCGGTGGTTTCGCCGTTCTTGCGCAGCGGTACGACAAAGGCGTCGACCCAGTAATGGTCGCCGTCCTTGCAGCGATTCTTGACGGTGCCGCGCCAGGGACGACCGGATTTCACCGTCGCCCAGAGATCGGCAAACGCCGCCGCCGGCATGTCCGGATGGCGCACGATGTTGTGACTCTTGCCGATCAACTCGGCCTTTTCAAAACCGGACAGAGCGATGAAAGCATCATTGCAATAGGTGATGATGCCACGCGAGTCGGTCTTGGAGACCAGATATTTCCCGACGGGAAAAGGCGCTTCGCGCTGCGTGACAGGTCCGTTGTTTTTCATGGTCTCGCTCTTCACAGGTTAAATGGAACGGTAATCGGCGGGGATTATATGTGCGTCCGCCAAATAACTTACGATATAGTTCAGGTATTGATTCTAACTTCGACCTGTTCCGATTAAATGATCGTCAAGACCACCTTTCCATCGGTGTTCATAAAATTCTGGCTGACCGTCGCCCTGTTTCTGGCGCTGGCGCTGGTATTCGGCTTCTACGTACAAGCCGAAAAACGCATCGACCGCGCCCATGAGCAGCGCCACAAGCTGTTTCTGCTGGCGGAAGAATTGCGCCGCACTTCGGATGAACTGACCTGGATGGCCCGCGGCTATGTGGCAACCGGCAACCCCGTGTTCAAACAGTATTTCCAGGACATCCTGGAAATCCGCGACGGCCGGCAACCACGACCTGAGCGTTATGACCTGAGCTACTGGCATCGCGTGCTGGCCGAACCTGACTCCCCCAGACCGCGAATCGGCCAACCCGCCGCCCTGCTGGACCTGCTGCGGCAGGCGGGCGTCAGCGACGCGGAATTCGCCCGGCTGGCCGAGGCCAAGACGAACTCGGACCTGCTGACCACCCTGGAGCTCGCGGCCATGCAACTGGCCGAGCCCGGCGGCCCGCGCACCGAAACCAACCGGGCCACGGCGCGCCGCATGTTGCACGATGAAAGTTATCACCGGGCCAAGGCCGGCATCAAGGCGCCGCTCAGCGAGTTTTCCCGATTGATCGAACAGCGCACGCAGGCCACCATCCGCGCGGCGACAGACCATGCCTTGCTGCTCCGGGGGTTGCTCATCGCCACCCTGCTGGCGGCGCTTTTCGCGCTCTGGCGCGCCTACGCCGGCATGCGCAGGACGCTGGGCGGCCCGGTGGATGAAATCCATGCCCGGATGATAGAGATCGGACACGGCGACTTTTCCGGCCCCATCTCGATCGCGCCCGGCATGGAACACAGCGTGCTGGCGGGCCTGCTGGCCATGCAAAACACGCTGCTGGCCCATGCCGGCGAACGCCAGCGGAACGAGGCTGCCCTGCGCGCCAGCACGGCACGCCTGAACGAAGCGCAGCGCCTCGCCCATGTCGGCAGCTGGACGCTGGACCTGGCAAGCGGCGAACTCCTCTGGAGCGACGAGGTATTTCGCCTCTTCGAGATCGACCCGGCGCGTTTCACGGCCAGCTACGATGCCTTCCTCGCGCTCATTCACCCGGACGATCGCGCGGCGGTGAACCAGGCCTATAGCGCGTCGCTGCAATCACGCACGCCTTACGAGATCACCCACCGGCTGCTGATGCAGGATGGCCGCATCAAGTGGGTGCACGAGCGCGGCACGTCGGACTTCGACGCGGCGGGCCGGCCATTGCGTTCCAGCGGCACGGTGCAGGACGTCACCGAACGCAAGCTGGCCGAGGCCGAACTGCGCATCGCCGCCGCCGCTTTCCAGTCGCAGGAGAGCACGATAGTCACCGATGCCCATGGCGTGATCCTGCGCGTCAACGCAGCCTTTACCGCGACCACCGGCTACTGCGCTGCCGAGGCCGTCGGCCAGACGCCGGCGCTGCTCAGGTCGGGCCGGCACAACGCGGACTTTTACCGCGCCATGTGGGAAAACATCGATCGCACCGACGGCTGGCAGGGCGAGGTCTGGGACCGGCGGAAGGACGGCACGGAATATCCGAAATGGCTGACCATCTCGGCGGTGAAGGACGAAAATGGCGTCGTTACCCATTACGTCGGCACGCATTTCGACATCACGGAAAGAAAGCGGGCGGAAGAGAGAATCAACGCCCTGGCCTTCTTTGACACGCTCACCGGCCTGCCCAACCGCACGCTGTTGCTGGATCGCCTTAAACAATCCATGACGGCCAGCGCGCGCAGCGCCAGCCATGGCGCGCTGATGTTCATCGATCTCGACAACTTCAAGGCGCTCAACGACACGCAGGGCCATGACATGGGCGACCAGTTGCTGAAACAGGTCGCGGAACGCCTGAGGAACTGCGTGCGCGAGGGCGACACCGTGGCGCGGATCGGCGGCGACGAATTC
>JAUXNZ010000227.1 GCA_030682595.1 Rhodocyclaceae bacterium
CATGTTCTTCAGCGCCGCCAGCGCCGCCTCGGCGCGGTGTTCCTGATAGAAGCCGAGCGTGGCGTTGAGCAGCACCACGATGGCAATGACGATGGCGTCCTTGAGCTCGCCGACCGCCCCGGCCAGCACGGCGGCGCCGAGCAGTACGATGACCAGGAAGTTCTTGAACTGGTCGAGGAACTTAAGCCAGGCTGGACGCGGCGGCTTTTCGGCGAGCTGGTTCGGGCCGTGGCTGGCGAGCCTTGCCGCAGCGTCGGATGCAGTCAGTCCGGCGGCCGGATCGACCTTGAGGGTAGCGGCGACCGCTGCCGGAGTTTCTGCGTGCCAGGCGGGGGGTTCGGCGGGGTTTGAAACGGGAGATGGGTCAGACATTCGACTTGCTATTGAGCATGAAAGTTAGATTTCAGGTGCCGCGCACCATCGCCATGATCTGGCCGGCATCAAGCGTGGCCGCTTTCTGTTCGATTTGCGGCAGGTATTGCGTCTGCATCTGCTTGGCCGGTCCCAGCAGGTTCTGGAACGTGTCGCGCAGCAAAGCCGTGCTCATCACGCGCCCGCCGGCATAGTAGCGCTTGGCCACTTGTCCCAGCGCGTAGGTGGTGGCGAAGGAAAAGGCCATGCCGGTGGCGGCGCCGCCCATCTTGCCGAAAGTCTTGCCCGCCATCTTGCCCAGAAGCCCGCCGAGCAGCTTGCGACCGAACTGTTCGAGATATTGCGAGGTCAGGCCGACTCCGGCGGCGGCGATGAATTCCTTGATGTGGCCCTGGTCGAGTTCGACGCCGTGCGCCTTGCCGATGCCATAGACCATCTTGATCTGCAGGGGGATGATGGCCAGAGAGGCCCAGGACTGCGGCAGCAGTTCCAGCGCGCCGTTGAGCAGGCTGTAATTCAGGATGGATTTGTCCAGCCCCGCTGCGGACAGATTCGGCTGCGCCGCAACCAGTGAGTCCGCAGCGCTGGCCGGGCCGGACACGGCGATGACGGCGGGTGCGGCGGCTTCGGACATCTCGACGACGGCATCGGCCGCGCGCTCGAAGGCCGCGGCCTGCTCGACATCGAGCTTGAGCAGGGCCTTCAGTTCGCCCAGAAAACGCTGCTCGGCCTCGCTCTGGCGGCCGTCGGCATCGCACACGCACACCGCCATTTCATACGCCAACTGACGCAGGCCGGAATCGTCCAGAGTGGCGACGGCGCCTGCGAGGCTGACGCGCTTGAGCAGGACATCCTGATAAAGGCGGGCGAGGTCGGTTGTGGCGGCTTCGTTGCCGAATGACTCGGCAATGCGGCGGATTTCATCGCGCTCGCGGTCGTGCTTGGCGCCATCGGCGAAGGCCGCATAGAGGGCAATGGCGAGAATGGCGCGCTGCTGTTCCGGGTTCATGGTCGGGTGCTCCCTTATTTATATGGGGTTGGCGTCATCGTTCGGGTGGGCGCCGCTTGGGCGAGTAGCAGCATTCTCAGTTCGCGAATTTCATCGCGCAGGGCGCGCACCTCGCTGTGCAGGTCGGCCTCGATGTGCTCCTTGGCCTGCTCCACTGCCGCCACTGTCTCTGCCTGTTCTTTCTCGTTGTAGCTTTGCATCGCGCTGACGATGATGGCGATGAACAGGTTGAGCATGGTGAAGGTCGCCACCAGGATGAAGGGCACAAAGAAGGCCCAGGCGTAGGGGAAGTTTTCCATTACCGGGCGGGCGATGCCCATTGACCAGCTTTCCAGTGTCATCACCTGGAACAGGGTATAGAGCGAAAGCCCGATGTCGCCGAACCATTCCGGGTGGGCGGTGGCGAACAGCTTGGTGGCGATCACCGCGAACACGTAAAAGATGATCATCAGCACCATGGCGATCGAGCCCAGCCCCGGAATCGCCGCCAGCAGCGCCCCGACCACGCGGCGCATCGAGGGCACCATGGTCAGCAGGCGCAACACGCGCAAGACGCGCAAGGCCCGCAGCACGGCGAGCGGGCCGGTGGCCGGCAGCAGGGCAATGGCAACGACGCTGAAGTCGAACACGCTCCAGGGGTCGCGCCAGAAGGCCTGCCGGTGGACGTACAAGCGCAGGGCGATTTCCACCACGAATACGCCAAGAATGAGCCGGTCGATCCCGAGAATCAGCCCGCCCGCCACGGCCATCGCGGCGGGCCAGGTCTCCATGCCGAGCAAGGCCGCATTGAACAGGATCAGGGCGATGATGGCGCCCTGCACGCGCGGATGCTCGATGAAGGCGCGCAGGCGCTCCCGCCTGTCCGGCGCTGCGGCAGGCCCGGTGATTTTCGTCATGGCTTACTGCGCTGCCTTGAGCGCGGCGATGCGTTCTTCCAGGGGCGGATGGGTCATGAACAGGCGCTTGATGCCGCCGTTGCCGCCGCCGGCGATGCCGAAGGCGGCCATCTTGTCGGGCAGCGGTTGCGGATGCAGGGCATTCAGGCGCTCCAGCGCGGCGATCATGTTGCGTCGACCGGCGAGGCTGGCGCCGCCGCGGTCGGCGCGGAACTCACGCTGGCGCGAGAACCACATGACGATGATCGACGCCAGGACGCCCAGCACCAGCTCGGCAATGATCATGGTGACGAAGAAAGCCGGGCCGTGGCCGCGCTCGTTCTTGAACACCACCCGGTCCACGGTGTGGCCGATTACCCGCGAAAGGAACATGACGAAGGTGTTCACCACGCCCTGGATCAGCGCCATCGTCACCATGTCGCCGTTGGCGGCGTGGGCGACTTCATGGCCCAGCACCGCCTCGGCTTCCGGCCGCGTCATCTGTTGCAAGAGGCCGGTGGAGACAGCGATCAGTGAACTGTTCTTGGTCATGCCGGTGGCGAAGGCATTGACGTCGGGCGAATCGAAAATCCCGACCTCGGGCATCTTGATGCCGGCTGTCGTCGAGTATTTCCGGACGGTTTCCACCAGCCAGAACTCGGTCGAATTCGCCGGCGCCTCGATCACCTGCACACCCATCGATCGCTTGACCGACCATTTGGAGATGGCCAGCGAAATGAACGCACCACCGAACCCCATCACCGCCGCAAAGATCAGGAGCGAAGTGAGGTTCAGCCCCTGGGCCGTCAGGTATGGCTCGACGCCCAACAGGCGCATGGTGACGGACAGCACCAGCAAGATGGCCATGTTGGTGCCGAGGAAGAGCAGGGTGCGTTTCATTGGGATGTTCTCCTTGTGTCTATCCAATTTATACGGCAGGGCACTTCAATGTGCGCAAAGAGGCGCCCCGCCGTGAGTGATTATCTGTCATCGTATGGTTCAAAAGCACGGCAAGGCCCCAGTATTGTCGCGATGACGATCGCGTTTTGCACGTCCATCCGGGTGCCCATAAGTGATCGTCTGGAAAAACGACGTCGCGGCAGAGGAGAAGAAACGCTCGGTACCTTGACTCCGCCAAATTGGCCAACGGCCATCTTGGGCGATGCTGCCGGTGCCGGGACTTCCATCAACTCCTCTGGTAATTCATCAAGAGGCCATCTCTGCGCGTCGTTTTTCTCCGCTTGCGGTCCGAAGCGTCTCATCAAGAACTGGAACAGCACGATGGCGACAAATATCGAAAGGTAGGTTAATTCCTTGGGGATTTCTTGCATGGCTGTCTACCTTACTTCCTTGAAATCGCAATGGGTTCGTCTGCAGTGCTGGCGATCTCTTCGCGCATGACGGTATCGGCCTGCAGGTTCTTCATGCGGTAATAGTCCATGATGCCCATGTTTCCCTGGCGAAACGCCTCGGCCATGGCGCGCGGCACTTCGGCCTCGGCTTCCACGACGCGCGCCCGCATCTCCTGTTCCAGCGCGACGGCCATGGCGCGGCGTTCCTCGGCTTTTGCCTGGGCAATCTGCTTGTCGGCGTTGGCCTGGTCGATCTGCAGCTTGGCGCCGATATTTTCACCCACAGTCACGTCCGCGATGTCGATGGACAGGATCTCAAAGGCCGTGCCCGCGTCCAGGCCCTTGGCTAGGACATGTTTGGAGATGTGATCCGGGTTCTCAAGTACGCTCTTATGGCTTGCGGCGGCACCGATGGTGCTGACCATGCCTTCGCCGACGCGCGCGACAATTGTTTCCTCACCGGCGCCACCGACCAGTCGGTCGATGTTGGTGCGGACCGTGACCAGGCAAACAGCAATCAGCTGGATGCCATCCTTGGCCACCGCAGCGACCTTCGGCGTTTGGATCACTTTGGGCAGCACGGACATCTGTACCGCCTCCAGCACATTGCGTCCGGCCAGATCAATCGCTGCGGCGCGCTTGAACGGTAATGGAATGTTGGCCTTGTCGGCCGAGATCATGGCATTGACCACACGTTCGACGTTGCCGCCCGCGAGGAAGTGGGCTTCCAGATCGTTGATGGAGACGTCGAGCCCGGCCTTCACCGCGCTGATCCGCGCTGTGACCACCGTGGTCGGCGGCACACGGCGCAGGCGCATGCCGATCAGCGTAAGCAGTCCTACGTAGGCCCCGGAAGCCCATGCGGCGATCCAGAGGGGAACGGGTACCAGATACAGAATAAAGGCCAGTCCCGCTACCACAAGTAAAAGTGCGCCGAAGCCACCCGTCATGCCAGCCAAAATATCGATCATTGCTTACTCCTGTGTTGTTGTGCGGCACTTGCTGCACAAGGACTACTGTCGTGCGCCTGGCTGCGACTATTCGCTGCTGTTCATGAAGCCGAGCAGGTGCAGCAGGCTGGTGAAGAGGTTGAAGATGGCGACGAACAGGGTGACCGTCGCCATGACGTAGTTGGTTTCCCCGCCGTGGATGATGTTGCTGGTCTCGTAGAGGATCAGACCGGACATCAGCAGGACGAAGACCGCCGAAACCGTCAGCGACAGCGCCGGGATTTCGAAAAAGATCGCGCCGAGGCCGGCCAGGAAGGCAACCAGGATGCCGACCATCAGGAAACCACCCATGAAGCTGAAGTCCTTCTTCGTCGTCAGCGCATAGCCGGACAGGCCGAGGAAGATCGCGGCGGTGCCGCCCATGGCCGTCATCACCGTCTGGCCGCCGTTGGGCAGGCCGAGGTAATGGCTGACAATGGGGCCAAGCGTGTAGCCCATGAAGCCGGTGAGCGCGAAAACGGAGACGATGCCCCAGCCGCTGTTGCGTAGCTTGGCCGTCAGGAACAGCAGGCCGAAATAACCCACCAGCGTGATGATCAGGCCGGGATGCGCTAGCCTCAGCGCCACCGACGCGGCAGCCGTGACGGCCGCAAACAGCAGCGTCATCGACAGCAGCATGTAAGTGTTACGGATCACCCGGTTGCTGGCCAGGGCGGATTC
>JAUXNZ010000165.1 GCA_030682595.1 Rhodocyclaceae bacterium
GCGGCTGGTCAACATGACCGCGCTGGCGGTGGTGGACGCGAACCATTTAGCCCCCCCCTCCCAACCACCCCTCGCGGGGAGGTGACTGTTGCTCGCTGCGCTCGTTTGTTACGGGGAGCTCCCATTCACGCTGGAGAGCGGGTTGCGCCTGGCGGCGCGTGCCGCCTTGCCTTGGGGTGGCCCGGCGGCAAGGCTACATGGCGTGGTGATTAGATCAGCGGCAGCGCCGCGCCCAGGCGCTTGAGTTCGTTGCGGGTGTTCTGCCAGTCGGGGTGGAGCCGCGCCACAACGGCCCAGAAGCGCGGGCTGTGGTTCATCTCGACGAGATGTGCTGCTTCGTGGGCAATCACGTAGTCAATCAGTCTGGGTTGCAGGTGGATCAGGCGCCAGTTGAGGCGGATGCCGCTGCGTGTGCTGCAGCTTCCCCAGCGGGTGCGCGCCGACGAGAGCGCGAGCGGCGGCAGCGGACGGTTGATTTGCCGGACGGTTGCCGCGAGGATGGGCTGAAAGTGTTCCAGCGCCCGGCGCTGCAAGGCGCGGCGGGCCAGCAGGGCCAGATTGGCCGACGGCCGTGCCGCCAGCCACAATTCATCGGCTTGCCAGAACCCCCGATTGTTGCCGGGTGTCACCCGCACCCGGACTTCTGCGCCGAGGAGCGGTAGACGCGCGCCTTCGTGAATGGGTAGATGGCGCAGTGTTGTGCGGCTGGCAAATTCGTCAAGTTTTTTCAGCACCCAGTCGCCATGGCTTTGGATGAAGGCTTCGATGTCGCCCAGCGGCACGGCGCGCGGCGCGCCCACGGCGAGGCCGCGCTCGTCGATCTTCAGCGCCAGGCGGCGGCGATCGCGGCGCAGGACGTAACTGACGATGCGGCCGGAAACGATGAGGTGATGTGTTTTGTGTGCCGTGCCGTCAAACACTGGCGGCAGGCGGAACAGTTCGAGTTGCCTGATCAGTTCGAACATCAAGCCAGCGCGAACAGGTCGTCGCACACCAGTTCCGGCTGCATGGCAGCCAAAGCGCGGCCGAGCACCTGTTCGATGATGGCGAGCGGCTGTTCGATCAGTCGCCAGTGGCAGCGCAGCACATCACCGTCTTGCCGCACCCAGTCGCTGCGCTTGCCGAAGACCAGCGCGATGCGGGGGGGACGCCGTTCCGCCAGCGCCGACTTTTGCGCGACGAAGGTGGCGAAAGTGCGCAACGCCTCGTCGCGCAGCCAGCTTTCGGCGGCATCGCGAATCTGTCGCTGAGTCGCCGCCGGTGGCAGCGGCAGATGCAACTGCCCGGCGCAGCGCTCGGGCGCGCGACAGGCCGTGTCGAGCTCCAGTCTCAGAAATTCGCCAAGATAGGTGACGCCGCTCCCCGAGCACCACGGCACGTCCCGGTCGGGGGCGGCGGCTTCAAGCCGCAGCGCGAGTTGTGGCGTCCTTGCGCTCATGTTTGTAACGCTCTGGACTGATGCGGCGCATTTCTGTTTCGATCCAGTTTTCGGCTGCGGCGCTGACTTCTTCGGCGGTCTTGCCGGTCGGGTCGATGGCCGGGCCGATGCTGATGGTCACCGTGCCGGGCCTTTTCAGGAAGCTGTGGCGTGCCCACAGCTCGCCGGCATTCTGGGCGACTGGCACCACCAGCGCGCCGGCGTGCACGGCCAGATGGGCGCCGCCGATCTTGTAGCGCTTCTTGTGGCCCGCCGCGACGCGCGTACCCTCGGGAAAGATCACCACGGTATAACCCTCGGTGAGCCGCGCACGGCCGCGCTCGGCCACCTGGTTCAGGGCAGCCCTGCCGGCGCCCCGGTCGATGCCGACAAAAGGCATCAGCATCAGCCCCAAGCCGAAGAAGGGCAGCCAGTGCAGTTCTTTTTTGTAGACAAACGAGGTCAGGGGGAAAATCAATTGCAGGGCAAAGGTTTCCCACGTCGATTGATGTTTGCAAAACACCACGCACGGCGTCGCCGGAATGTTTTCCGCCCCCAGCACACGTTGCTCGATCCGCAGCAGGTGACGCACCATCCACATCACCAGCCGGATCCAGGGCATGACGAATAGCCGGCGGGATCGCATCGGCAACCAGAACACCAGGAGCAGCGCCATGACGGCGAGCGGCATGGTGATGACCATGAAAAGCATGAACAGGAGGGAACGGATGAAAGTCATGGCGTGAGACTTTTTACCGCGGCGGCGAGGTCGGCAAATATTTGCGTGCCGGCGGGCAGGGCCGGGTCGAGTTTGGTTTTCTTGCCCTTGCCGGTCAGCACCAGCATGGGTTGTGCGCCGACGCTGGCGGCAGCCTGCAGGTCGCGCAAAGCATCGCCTACCACAGGCACGCCAGCGAGATCGATGTTGTAGCGTGCCGCGATCTCATTGAACATGCCGGGCTGGGGCTTGCGGCAGGCGCAGTTGTCGGCGTTGGTGTGCGGGCAGAAGAAAATCGCGTCGATGCTGCCACCGACATGGGATGCCGCCTTGATCATCTTGTCGTGGATGGCGTTGATCGTGTCCATGCCGAACAGGCCGCGGCCGATGCCCGACTGGTTGGTGGCGACCACCACCCGATAGCCCCACTGGTTGAGCCGTGCGATGGCTTCCAGACTGCCGGGCAGCGGAATCCACTCCTCCGGCGACTTGATGTACAGGTCGGAGTCCTTGTTGATGACGCCGTCACGGTCGAGGATGATGAGTTTCATGAGCTCAGTTTCGAAAGGTCGGCGACCTGGTTCATCGCCTGGTGCAAGATGGCGAGTAAACCGAGGCGGTTGGCGCGCAGCGCGGCGTCATCGACGTTGACCATCACCTGGTCGAAGAAGGCGTCGACCGGCGCCTTGAGCGCGGCCAGCGAAGACAGCGAGGCCGTGTAGTCGCCAGCGGTGAATGCCGCGTCGGCCCCGGGCTTGATGGCGGCCAGCGCGGCATGCAATGCAACTTCGGCCGGTTCCTTGAGCAGGGCGGCGTCGACTTGCGCCACCACCGCGGCTTCCGACTTCTTGAGGATGTTGCCGACGCGCTTGTTGGCGGCGGCGAGGCTGGCGGCCTCGGGCAGTGCGGCGAAGGCGCGCACGGCGGCGAGGCGCTTCGGGATGTCGCCGAGTGTTTGCGGGCGCAGGCTCACCACGGCATCGACTTCGAGCGCCGAGTAGCCCTGCTCGCGCAGGCTGCCGGCGAGGCGTTCGTAAATGAACGCGGCGAGTTGCGCGACGACCTTTTCATCGGCGAGTTGCGCGGTCTGGAACAGCCAGGAGAGATCGAGCGGCAAGTCGCGTTCGCTCAGCATGCGGATGACGCCGAGCGCATGGCGCCGCAGCGCGAAGGGGTCCTTGTCACCGGTGGGCAACTGACCGATGCCGAACATGCCGGCCAGCGTCTCCAGTTTGTCGGCGAGCGCGACGCAGAGGCCGACCGGATTCTTCGGCAGGTCGTCGCCGGCGAAGCGCGGCTTGTAGTGATCCTCGATGGCATCGGCGATCTCGACCGACAGGCCGTCGTGCAGGGCGTAGTAGCGGCCCATGATGCCCTGCAGTTCGGGGAACTCGCCGACCATGTCGGTGAGCAGGTCGGCCTTGGAGAGCAGCGCGGCCTGGTCGGCCTGACGCGCGAGGGCTTCGCCACCAAGTTGCTGGCCAATGGCGCTGGCGATGGCCGCTACGCGTTGTGCGCGCTCGCCCTGCGTGCCGAGCTTGTTGTGATAGACGACCTTGGCGAGGCCGGGGATGCGGTCGGCCAGCGATTTCTTGCGGTCCTGGTCGAAGAAGAACTTGGCGTCGGCGAGGCGCGGGCGCACCACGCGCTCGTTGCCGCCGATCACCGCGCTGGCGTCGGCCGGTCTGATGTTGCTGACGACGAGGAATTTGTTGGTGAGTTTCCCGGCGGCGTCGAGCAGCGGGAAGTACTTCTGGTTGGCCTTCATCGTCAGGATCAGGCATTCCTGCGGCACAGCCAGATATTCTGTTTCAAACTGGCAGGTCAGCACGTTCGGCCGCTCGACCAGCCCTGTTACTTCGTCGAGCAGCGCATCATCGTTGATCGGCTGCAAACCTTCCCTGGCCGCGGCGGCCTTGAGCTGCTTCTCGATCTCGGCGCGGCGCGCGGCGAAGCCGGCGATTACCGCGCCCTCGTTTTCGATCTGCTGCGCGTAGCTGTCGGCATCGCGGATGGTGACGACCGGGTTCTGCGCTTCGAAGCGGTGGCCCAGGGTTTCGCGGCCGGCCGTCAGGCCGAGCGCGCCGACCGGCACGATGTCCGCGCCGTGCAGCGCCACGAGCTTGTGCGCGGGGCGCACGAAGTTCACGCTGCTCCAGCCGTCGGCGAGCTGGTAACTCATCACCTTCGGGATCGGCAGTCCGGCGAGGGCGGCTTCCAGCGCGGCCTGCAGGCCTTCGGTGAGCGTCGCGCCGGGCATCACGCTGTCGAGGAACAGAGCCTCGGCCTTGCCATCCATGGCACGCTTGAGCTTCGGCACGACCGATGCGTCGGCGCCCGCATCTACTCCCAATGCGGCCAGCTTCTTCAGTAGTGCGGGCGTTGCGTTGCCATTGGCGTCGAGTGCGACGACGACCGGCATCAGCTTCTGTTGCACCGGCTTGTCGGCGGCCTTCGCGGCGACGTTCGTGACATGGACCGCGAGGCGGCGCGGCGAAGCGTATGGCGTCGTCACCGCTATTGCGTCGATCAAGCCTCGCAACTTCAGGCTTGCCGCCAGCGTGGCGGCGAAGGACTCGCCGAGCTTCTTCAGTGCCTTGGGCGGCAGTTCTTCGACGAAGAGTTCAACCAGCAAGTTTGCAGGGGTCATGCTGCGGCCTTCTTTTCAATCTGCGCCAGCACTTCATCTGCCCATGCCCTGGGTGCCATCGGAAATCCAAGCCGCGCGCGGCTGTCGAGGTAGCTCTTCGCCACCGCACGCGCCAGGTTGCGGATGCGGCCGATGTAGGCGGCACGCTCGGTCACCGAAATCGCACCGCGCGCGTCGAGCAGGTTGAAGGTGTGCGCCGCCTTCAGCACCTGTTCATAAGCCGGCAGCGCCAATTGCGTGACCATCAATTCCTGCGCCTTCTTCTCGTGCGCGCCGAACGCGGTCAGCAGGATATCGACGTCGCTGTGCTCGAAGTTGTAGGTCGACTGCTCGACCTCGTTCTGATGG
>JAUXNZ010000176.1 GCA_030682595.1 Rhodocyclaceae bacterium
CGAAGTGCAGGGTGTCGAAGTTACCGTCGAGAATCTGCTTGATGTCCTCGACGTTGTACATGATGCCGTCGTAAGTGCTCTGCGTGATGGTCAGCACGCGCGGTTTGGCCTGCTTGTCGGTGGCGAAGGGATGGGCCGCGATCTTCTTCTGGATGTTCTCCCAGAGAAATTCCTCGCGCGGGATCGGCCCGATGATGCCGTAATTGTTGCGCGTCGGCATCAGAAAGACGGGGATCGCCCCGGTCATCATGATGGCGTGCAGGATCGACTTGTGGCAGTTGCGGTCCACCACCACGACGTCGCCGGGCGCGACGGTGGAGTGCCAGACAATCTTGTTCGAGGTCGACGTGCCGTTGGTGACGAAGAACAGATGGTCGGCGTTGAAGATGCGCGCGGCATTGCGCTCGGAGGCCGCCACCGGGCCGGTATGGTCGAGCAGCTGGCCGAGTTCCTCGACGGCGTTGCAGACGTCGGCGCGCAGCATGTTTTCGCCGAAAAACTGGTGGAACATCTGGCCGACCGGGCTCTTGAGAAAGGCCACGCCGCCGGAGTGGCCGGGGCAGTGCCACGAATACGAACCGTCGGCGGCGTAATGCGTCAGCGCGCGGAAGAAGGGCGGCGGCAACGAGTCGAGGTAGCTCTTCGCTTCACGCACGACGTGGCGGGCGATGAATTCCGGCGTGTCTTCGTACATGTGGATGAAACCATGCAGTTCGCGCAGGATGTCGTTCGGAATGTGCCGGCTGGTGCGCGTTTCACCGTGCAGGAAGATCGGGATCTCAGCGTTCTTGTAGCGAATTTTTTCGACGAAGGCGCGGAGGGAGGCGATGGTCAGCTCTTCGTCATTGGCCAGCTCCTCGTCGTCCAACGACAGGATGAAGGCCGAGGCGCGGCTCTGCTGCTGGGCGAATGAGGTAAGGTCGCCATAGCTGGTGACGCCCAACACGTCCATGCCTTCCTTTTCAATGGCATCGGCCAAAACACGGATGCCGAGGCCGGAGGCATTCTCGGAACGGAAATCCTCGTCGATGACGATAACGGGAAAATGGAAGCGCATGATTTTTAGATTTTCGGCAGGGTGACGCCAACCTGCCCTTGATACTTGCCGCCGCGGTCCTTATAGGAGGTCTCGCAGACTTCGTCGGCCTCGAAGAAGATCACCTGCGCGCAGCCTTCGCCGGCGTAGATCTTGGCAGGCAGGGGCGTCGTATTGGAAAACTCCAGGGTTACATAACCTTCCCACTCGGGCTCGAAGGGCGTGACATTGACGATGATGCCGCAACGCGCATAAGTGCTCTTGCCGAGGCAGATGGTCAGCACGCTGCGCGGGATGCGGAAATACTCGACGGTGCGGGCAAGGGCGAAGGAGTTCGGCGGAATGATGCAGTAGTCCGCATTCACCTCGACAAAGGAATTCGGGTCGAAGCTCTTCGGATCGACGATAGTGCTGTTGATGTTGGTGAACAGCTTGAATTCGCGCGAGCAGCGGATATCGTAGCCGTAGCTTGAGGTGCCGTAGGAAACGATCTTGTGACCATTGGCCTCGCGAACCTGGCCAGGCTCGAACGGCTCGATCATGCCGTGTTCCTTCGCCATGCGGCGGATCCACTTGTCGGATTTGATGCTCATACGTCCTCGGCAATTAACGTGAAACGCGCGATTTTACGCCGCATAATCCCCTGCGCACAGCGAACAATCAGACAGGCGGTCTCGGCCACGACAGGCCAGGTGGTGATCAAGCCTGCCATCCCCGCATCAGCCGCTCCAGATCATCCGGTGGCAGCGGTTTGCTGTAGTGGTAGCCCTGCGCCTCGTCGCAGCCTTCCTGGAGCAAGAAACGCAGGTGCCCCGGCGTTTCCACCCCTTCGGCGATGACCTTGAGCCGCAGCCGGTGGGCCATGGCGATGATGGCGCTGGCGATGGCGGCATCGTCCGGGTCGGTCGTGATGTCGCTGACGAAAGAGCGGTCGATTTTCAGCTTGTCGATGGGGAAGCGCTTGAGATAACTCAGTGAAGAATAACCGGTGCCGAAGTCGTCGATCGCCAGCCGCACACCCATCTCCCTGAATTTATGAAGGATTTCGACGGTGCTGTCCGCGCTTTTCATCAGCACGCTTTCGGTCACCTCGATCTCCAGGCTGGCGGCGGTGAGGCCGTGTGCGGCCAGAATGTCCCGGACGGTTTCCGCGAGATCGGCCTGGCGAAACTGCACCCCGGAAACATTGACAGCCATCAGGAGCGGCGCCAGACCCGCCACCTGCCAGGCCCGCGATTGTCGGCAGGCTTCTTGCAGCACCCACTCGCCAATCGGCACGATCAAACCGCTGTCTTCCGCCACCGGGATGAAACGGTCCGGCGCCACCCAGCCCAGGACCGGATGACGCCAGCGCAACAACGCCTCAACGCCGATGATGGCGCCGCTCGCCAGATTGATCTGTGGCTGATAGTGGAGGGAAAGTTCGCGCCGCTCGAGCGCGCCGCGCAGGGCGCTTTCCAGCGACAGGCGTTCGACGGCGCGCGCGTTGAGCGCCGCGGTGAAGTACTGGTAGTTATTCCGGCCGTTTTCCTTGGCGAGATACATTGCGGCGTCGGCGTGCTGGATCAGGGATTCGAAGTCGCAGCCGTCCTCCGGACAAACGGCGATGCCGATGCTGGGCGTGATGTAGAGCTCGCGCCCGTCGATGGCATACGGCCGGGCAACCGCGGCGAGAATCTTTTCCGCCAGGAACGCCGCATCGGCCGGCGCCCGGATGTTCGGCATGATAATCACGAACTCGTCGCCGCCCAGCCGGGCGACAGTGTCGCTGGCGCGGATGCAGTCGGAGATGCGCAGGGCCACCTGCTGCAAGAGGCGGTCGCCGATGGCGTGGCCGAGCGAATCGTTGATGTTTTTGAACTGGTCCAGATCGAGGAACAAGGTGGCGAGCGTCTCCTTGTCGCGCACCGCGCCCGCCGTGGCCACACCCAGGCGGTCCTGCAACAAGGCGCGGTTGGGCAAGCCGGTCAGGCTGTCGTACCAGGCCAACTGGCGAATCCGTTCCTGATTGGCCTGGCGTTGCGTGATGTCGCGGAACACCGCCACCGCGCCGACCACGCGTCCGCCTGCCGTGATCGGACGACTCGTCATCTCGACCGGCAGATACCCCTCCGCCTGGCGTTTGAAGCGCGTCTCGCCGGCAAAGCCATTGGCCGCGAGCACCAGCGAAAAATACGGGCATTGCTCCAGCGGCATGTCATCGGGACAATCATGGATGAGCGCATGCGCGGTGCGCCCCACCGCATCCCCGGCGGTGAAGCCGAGCAGTCGGGTGAATGCCGGATTGATCCAGTTGATGACGTTACGCTCATCCGTGCGATAGAGTCCTTCGCCCATTGTGTCGGTAATGGTTTGCAGTTGCAGTCTCTCGCGATCCAGATCGTCGCGCGAGTGCAAGAGGCGCCAGCCGAACCAGGCCAGCAGACCCAGAACTCCCGTGGCCAGCAGCAGGCCGACAACGAATTCCGCCCGCAAGGCGGCCACCAGCGGCGCCGGGGTGTAGGCGATCACATAGCCGGCGTCCCGATCCAGCACGTCTTTCACCGGCACGAAGGAAATCGCCCAGTCGGAAGCACCGTCCCGCAGCGCCACCGTAAACTTCAATCCGGCGGCCATGCCTTCCCGCACGCGGGAATCGGCGGCCAGGCGCGGGTCGAGCAGGCGGGCGGCGGCAGGCGGCGGCGCGGCGTCGGGCAGCTTGAGATCGGGGTCCTCGACCATGAAGTCGGCGTGAATCGGCGCCGTATCGTAGAGCGCGCGCCGTTCCGCGAACAGGGTGGCGTCGAGGCGATCCCGCCGCAGCACGAAGGCATAATCGCGCGCCGCGTCGATGCGGTTCATGGTGTCACGCATCTGCCGGAAGCCGACGGAGGTTTCCACGCTGCCCAGGTGCTCCTCGCCCTGAAACAGCGGGAACACGTAACGGAAGCCCGTGACATAGCGGCCCGGCTCGAAGCCGCTGACGGATCGCTTTTCGGTATTGGCGATCTTCACGGCGGGACGCACGTCGACCAGCGGGTCACCAAACTTGGCTGGATCGTGCATGCGCAGAAAGCTCGCGCTGGCAGCGGTATGAAACTGGAGCTGCCGGAAGCCATGGCGGGTCAAATGCGCATAGGCCGGCGCCACCAGGCGATAGAGCCGGCCGCGCGCCACCGCCTGCGCCACCTCGTCCGGCGCGCGCACGCCCTGGGCGAAGGCGTCGATCACCTCGGGACGGCTGAGCACATTTTCATACACAGTTTCCGTCGCCAGACCGAACATCTCGACGCTGGCGCGGTAGGTCGTCGCCAGCACTGCCGTGTCGCCGTCGAGGTGCTGACCCTCCATGTCGCGCCAGTTGGCGTGCAGCAGCCAGGCCGTCACCGCCCAGGCCAGGACGAAGCCGCCAAACAGGATCAGGCACTGCCGGGAGGTATGTCGCACCATCAGAAAATGAACGCAATGCGCGGCATGACGGATTCCGCTCAGAAATTGCCGGTTTCGGGAATTTTGGTTTGGCCGCGCAGGCGCCGCACCGCGTCATAGTCGCTGTCCTTGGCCGGCGTCACGCCATGGCGGGCAATCCCCCAGCCGCTGCGCGTGGCGGCATCGGCGTCCAGCAGCAGTTTTCGAAGTTGCGAAATCCGTTCGGGCGAGACGGTGGCGGCATTGGCGACCAGGGCAAGACCGGGCAGTGGCGCGGTCTCCGCGACGACCACCAGGCCCAGCCCGGCGTATTTGCGCGCAATCAGGGTCTTCATCGAACCGAGGTCGAATTCGCCGCGCAAGACCGCCAGCGCTACGGCGTCATGCTGGCCCAGATAGCGGTAGCGGTTGTTTTCGAGCGCACCGCCGGCCCCTCGCAGCAGGCTATCGGCGGCCAGGTAGCCGC
>JAUXNZ010000179.1 GCA_030682595.1 Rhodocyclaceae bacterium
GCGCGCAGGCCGAAGTGGCCGAGGCCGTCGCCTTCGCCGAAGCCGGCACCTGGGAGCCGGTCGAGGATTTGTTGAAGGACGTGCATACGCCGGAGATGGCGCCATGAGCAGACGAATCAGCTACCGCGAAGCCATGCGCGAAGCGATGCACGAGGCGCTGACGAACGATCCGCGCGTCTTCCTGATGGGCGAGGACGTCGGCCGTTACGGCGGCACCTATGCGTTTTCGAAGGGCTTCCTCGACGAATTCGGCCCCGCGCGCATCCGCGACACGCCGCTCTCCGAACTCGGCTTCGTCGGCGCCGGCGTCGGCGCGGCACTGGGCGGCATGCGACCCATCGTCGAAGTAATGACAGTCAATTTCAGCCTGCTCGCGCTCGACCAGATCGTGAACAACGCGGCGCTCTACCGCCACATGTCCGGCGGGCAGTTCTCGGTGCCGCTGGTGATCCGCATGGCCACCGGCGCCGGCCGCCAGCTCGCGGCGCAGCACTCGCACAGCCTCGAAAACTGGTACGCGCACATCCCCGGCATCAAGGTGCTGGCGCCGGCCACCATCGAGGACGCGCGCGGCATGCTCGCCCCGGCACTCGCCGATCCCGATCCCGTGGTGATCTTCGAGCATGCCGGACTGTTCAACATGGAAGGCGAGCTGCCCGACGACTGGACGGTGGACATCGCGTCAGCCAAGGTCAGGCGCACCGGCAAGGATGTCGCCATCATCACCTACGGCGGCTCGCTGCCCAAGGTGCTGGCGGCGGCGGAAACTCTGGCGGCCGACGGCGTCGAGGCGGAAGTCATCGACCTGCGCGTGCTGCGGCCGCTCGACACGGCGACCATCGCCGCCGCGGTCGCCAAATGCCACCGCGCGGTGGTGGTCGATGAAGGCTGGAAGAGCGGCAGCCTCGCCGCCGAAGTGATGGCGCGCATCGTCGAGCACGCCTTCTGGGAACTCGACGCACCGGTTGCCCGCGTGTGTTCGGCAGAAGTGCCGATTCCCTACGCCAAACATCTGGAAGACGCCGCGCTGCCGCAGCCGGAGAAGATCGTCGCGGCGGTCAAGGAGATGCTGGGATGATCGAATTCAAACTTCCTTCGCTGGGCGCCGACATGGACGAAGGCACGCTGCTCGAATGGCGGGTGAAGCCCGGCGACGCCGTAAAGAAAGGCCAGGTGATCGCCGTCGTCGACACCGCGAAGGCGGCAGTCGATATCGAGTGCTGGCAGGACGGCACGATCGGCGAGCTGCTGGCCGAGGTCGGCCAGAAAATGCCGGTCGGCACGGTGATGGCGACGCTGAGTGCCACTGGGGAAAAAGCCGGCGCAACAAGCGAAAAGACAGCTGCCGCAAAAGTCGGCGTTGGTGGGACGGCGGTTGCTGGCGCGCCGCCGGCAGTTCCGGCAGCTCCGCCGCAGACAGCGCTGCCCGTTGCGCCGGCCGCCCCGGCGCTGCGCCGCATGATTTCCCCGGCGGCACGCAAGCACGCCGCCGAAAAAGGCGTCGATATCGACAGCCTGACCGGCAGCGGCCCGCATGGCGCGGTGATCCTGGCGGACGTCGAGACTGCCGCGGCGCAAGGCGCAGCGGCCGCGCCCCGCCCGCCGGTCGCCGGCACCGCGGAGCTGCCCTCGGCCGAAAAAGGCGCAGCACGCAGCGCCGCGATGCGCCAGGCCATCGCCACCGCGATGGCGCGCTCGAAGCGCGAGATCCCGCACTACTACGTGGCCGAGGACATTCCGCTGGCGCGCGCCCTGGCCTGGTTGCAGACCGCAAACAGCCAGCGCGCCATGGCCGAGCGGCTGTTGCCGGCCGTGCTGCTGCTCAAGGCCGTGGCGGTGACGCTGCGGAGCTATCCCGAACTCAACGGCTGGTGCCACGACGGCGCCTTCGTGACAGCGGAGCGCAGCAATCTCGGCGTGGCGATCTCGCTGCGCCAGGGCGGCCTGATCGCGCCGGCGCTGCTCGATGCCGGCACCAAGCCGCTGACGACGCTGATGCAGGAACTCACCGACCTGGTGCAGCGCGCCCGCGCCGGATCATTGCGCAGTTCCGAACTCACCGATGGCACGATCACCGTGACCAACCTCGGCGACCAGGGCACGCAGACGGTGTTCGGCGTGATCTATCCGCCGCAGGTCGCGCTGGTCGGCTTCGGCCGCATCGTCGAACGGCCGTGGGCCGAGGATGGCGGGCTCAAGGTGCTGCCGGTCGTCACGGCCAGCCTCGCCGCCGACCACCGCGTCTCCGACGGCCATCGCGGCGCGCTGTTCCTGCGCGAGCTCGCCGAGCTGCTGCAGCATCCCGAAGAACTCGACAAGGAAGCGCCATGACCGAAGCTGACATCCGCGACATCCGCGACATCCGCGCCGTGGTGCTGGCCACGCTGCAATCCATCGCGCCCGAGGTCGAGACCGACGCGCTGCGCGGCGACCGCCCGCTGCGCAACCAGGTGGATCTCGACTCCATGGACTGGCTCAACTTCCTACTCGGCCTCAACAAACGGCTCAAGGTCGAGATTCCCGAGGTCGATTACAGAAAACTGATTACGCTGGACGACGTCGTCGCCTACCTGCAGGCCAGGGTCGGTTGAGCGCCGCAGCGGCGCAGCGGCGCATAACGCCAATCCCACAGGGATTTCCTGCGGTCGCGCCGACTTTGGGGGGCGTCTGCTTGTGACCCGCTGCCGGCATTCGCCCTTGCGATCATCCAGCGGTTGAATCCAAGAACGGTCAGCTGCCCCTCAGTGGTTAATCGGGCTGAAAGGCAGATGGTCCCATCGTCCCCACGCATCGACCTGCCATGCCGGGATCGCCTCTACCTGTGCCGAGATCGGTAGCCGTTCCGAGCTCAGGCAGGTGACGGCTCCGGCACCTGTTTCGAGTCCAAGATTTTCCAGTACCGAAAAATGCCGCACCGCCTCCAGCGTGGCCGGGCTGCTACATTCCGTGAGATAAGCAGCCAGATCAGGCCGGAAGCCTGGAGGATGGAAAGCCAGTGCTTGGCGGTATTCGGCGCCACGCCCACGTCGCGCGCCATATCGGCGATATTGAGCAGTTGCGCCGTACGTGCCGCCGCGCTGCGCAAAAAACGGGGGAACGCCATCAGGTCGCCCACCCGGGACCGGATAATCGAGCGTTCGAGCTAGACCACTTCCACCCGGTTGCGTCCGTTCGCCTTGGCCTGGTACAGCGCCGCATCGGCACGTGCCAGTGCCTCATCGCCGCTCGCGTCTCCTTGTCTCAGCGACGTGACCCCGATGCTGACGGTGGTGTGGATGCATTTCCCGTCAATCATGACGTGCTCTGCATCGAATTCCTGCCGCAAGCGTTCGGCGAATTCCACGGCATCGGAGGAATTCGAGCCGATCAGCAGAATGGCGAACTCCTCGCCGCCCAGGCGGCCGGCCAAGTCGGTCTTGCGCAGGCCGTCCCGGACGAGCACGGAAAAACGTTGTAGCACCCCATCCCCGGCGGCGTGACCATGGCTGTCGTTGACCTGCTTGAAGTGATCCAGATCGAGCATCATCAGCGTCGCCGAGACCTCCGGGAAGCGACGGATGCGCGCCGATTCCTGCTCAAGTGTGGCCATGAAGTGGCGCCGGTTGGGCAGGCCGGTCAACGGGTCGGTACTGGCCAGGCTGTGCAGTTCCTCCTGCATGCGCTTGCGCGCGGTGATGTCCTGTTTGATGCCGACGAAATGCCGAATGACGCCGCTATCGTCGAGCACCGGGGCGATGGTCAGTTCCTCATCGTAGAGGCTGCCGTCGCGTTTCTTGTTGATGACTTCGCCGCGCCAGGTGCGGCCAGCCAGGATGACTCGCCACATTTCCTCGTAAAAGGCGCGGTCCTGCAAACCGGATTTCACCAGATCCGCCGGCTTGCGGCCCATGGCTTCGTCGCGGGGGTAGCCGGTGAGCTGCTCGAAGGCCGGGTTCACCCACCGAATGCTGGCATCCGGGTCGGTGATGACGATGCCATTGGCAACCGCCTCCAGCGCCGAAACCAACAGCTTGTCACGGGCCTGCGCTTCCTTGCGCGCGGTGATGTCATGAAACACCACCACCGCGCCTATGCGCTTGCCACCGCTCTCGATGGGGGCGGCGGTGACGTCTACGGGAAAACCGCTGCCATCCTTGCGCAAAAACCACTCTTCGCCACGCCGCAGGCGACCGTCGGCGAGGGATTGCAGGATCGGGCAGTCTTCGCTCGGGTAGGGGCGGCCATCGCTGTGGTGGTGGTGGATGCGGCCATGCTGTTCCAGGCCGAGCAATTCATCCTCGCTGAAACCAAGCATCTCCAGAGCGGCAAGGTTGACGAAGGTGCAACGGCCGGCCAGGTCCATGCCGAATACACCTTCTCCCAGGGCGTCCAGGAGTTGTCTGCGCTCCTCTGCCAGGCGATGCTCCTGTTCCCGCAATTGGGTCTGACGGCGCATGAGCAGGACGAGCAGAATGAAGATGAGCAGCGTGGCGACCGACACTACGCCGATGACCGGGCCATGCCGGCGCAGAACATCGGCCAGGGTGAATTCCGGGATTTGGTCGAAAGGCGGCAGGCGCAAGGTGTGGAGGACGTTGCGCACCGGCTCGTAGTCGGCGGGCTCGGACCAGCCATAGTATTGTCCCTGGCGCGCCGCCGGATGATCCGGGCGCAAGGCAATCAAGGCCGAGGCCAGCATCCTGGCAAGCTCCGGATCGGTGTGGGGCATCGCCGCGATGGGCCATTCGGGATACAGACTGGTGGATAGCAGGAACGGAAAGCCAGCCTCATGGCGCCGGTCCAGGACGTGCAGGCGGGTCGGGTCCAGACGGCCCGAGGCATTCATCGCCTCGATCAGTCCGGTGCGTATGAAGCCGGCGTCTGCCTGACCCGCGAGCACGGCATCGACCACTTTGTCATGGGGCATGCCAGTGGTCACCAGATTGACGTCGCGGGTCATGGACAGGCCGATCTTGGCGAGTTCGTAGGCCTGCATCTGATAGCCGCCGAAGGAGTCGGCATCGGGGGTGGCGATGGTCTTGCCGCGCAGATCGGATAGACCCGCGATGTCGTTGCGGTCGGCACGGCTGAAAATCACCCCGCCGAACTGCGGGATGGGCTGGCCCTGATCGAGGGGAATCAGGGTGGCCACCGGCGAGGACAGGCCGTTGCGACTGGCCATCAGGACATAGTGGGCCGGATTGGTCAGAACGAAGTCGATGCGGCGCTGGACGATGGCCGCTTCCAGCTCCGGATAGGTCAGGATTTCCAGCACGACCGGTCGACCGATGCGTGCCGATAGATGGTCCGCCGTTGGCTGCCAGCGGGCCAGGGTTTCCGGCTTGGGCCGGAAGGCCAGCACGCCCAGGGTCGCCGGCGGCAAGGCCCACACCGGCAATGCACAGGCCAGCAAACACAAACAGCAGGCGGCACGGATCAGGGCGTGGGCAAATACATTGATCATGGGCGCGAATTATATGGGGCAACCTGCGCGCCAGACCAAACAGAAAGTCGGCGCTGGCGGGACGGCGGTTTACGCTCCGTTGCGGTCTTTTGGATTCACAAGAACCAGATATTGCCGGTGCAGGGTCACCAGCACCCAGGCCCAGATGACGCAACCCAGCAGGGTCACCCAACCGAGGTCGGCCACGCCCTTGCCGACCAGTGTCCAGTGGCTGAGGGCAATGATGATCAGGGAGCCCAGCGCCTTGAACAGGCGATAGCCGAACATGTCGATCCAGGCCTTGGCCTGGTACATGAGCTGGGGCTCGACCGGGATGTAGAGCAGTTCCTTGGCGGCGCGGTTGATGGAATAGGACAGGCCGCGGTCGCTGATCTTCATGATGGCGGCCGTGATGTAGGTCGGCTGGAGCATGAAGCCGCCGGTTGCCAGGGCCAGCGCCACGGGTTGCACCAGCAGTCCGGCGAGCACCCCCAGGTAGCCGAGGATCAGGGGGGTGAGCACCAGGTTCACGGCGATCGAGACGCCGCCCATGACGCTGAAGAACAGCGAGAGCGCGACGGTGCGTGCCTCCCGTTCCGGATAGGCCAGCTCGATGATGCGCAGGAACTGGTATTCCACCAGGGGGGCGATGGCCTGGGCCAGCAGCAGGGCGAAAGCGATCAGCACCAGATAGCGATTGCCGGCGATCAGGCGCCAGCCGCCCGCCTGCGCCGCCAGGATTGCCGGCGCTGCGTCTTCCCCGGTCCGGCACAGCCATCCCCAGCGGTCCATGGCCCAGGTGAGGAAGAAGATGAGGCCGACGATGGCGGCAGCCACCAGCATGAGGTCGGGAGTCTGCAAGGGGGTATAGCTGAGCAGCAGCGTCGCCACGAGGCTGCCGAAGACGCCGCCGACCAACCCACCGGTGCCGACCAGGCCATACCAGCGCCGGCCATCTTCCGTTCGATAACTGCTGTCGGCGAGGCTCCAGAACTGCTCGACCAGCACGACGCCGA
>JAUXNZ010000181.1 GCA_030682595.1 Rhodocyclaceae bacterium
GAGTTGGGCTGATTGCCATGTTGCCGGGCAAGATCGGTCCGCAAATCCGGCATCAATGCGGCCAGGCGCTCGAAATCGGCAGGACGATCGACATCCCACAAGCTGACCGGTTCTGCCCAGCGCCAGCCGAGTTCGGACAAGCGCAGCCGGGTGTGCGCCATGACCTGGTCCGATCCCCATGGAATGCCCTGAAACAGCCGTGGATCGGGCGCTTTCATGCCGATCAGCACATAGCCGCCATCCTCGGCCGGCACAACGACGGCGTCATGGTCGCGCAGGGATTGCGCGGCCAGTTGCAGGTGCCGGGGGGTCATGACCGGACAATCGGTGCCGATGACGAGGGTGCCTTGCGGGTTTGGCGATTCTTGCAAAGCCGTCAGCATGCGCATGCCCAGATCGTCGCCCACTTGCTGGCGCACGGTCACCCTTTCGAATGAATTACAGACGGCGAAGTCGGGATGCCGGGGAGCGCCGTCGCACCACAGGCTGACCGGGCCGATGTCGGCGGCCAGGGCCATGTGCACCGTGCGCTGCAACAGCCAGTGTTGAAAGCGCGCGGCGCCTGCGCTTCCCAGTGCGGGAATCAGCCGTGTCTTGACCTGCCCGGGGATCGGCGCACGCGCCAGGATGGCGACGCCGACAGGCCCGACCCCGTCAGGGTTTGCGGGTGGCATAGCCATACTCGATTGCCAGCTGGTGCGGATCGGCGCCAAGAAAGTAGCGCAGCCGCAGTCGCCACATCAGCAGGATCGTGCGCCAGACGCCCTGCGCTTCCCAACGCCGACCCGAGGTGGTCACCCGCGCCGAAAGGCAGGCCGGCCGGCCGCGGTCGCGCAGCCGCCGTGACAGCGCGATGTCTTCCATCAGCGGAATGTCGGGAAAGCCGCCGACGGCATGAAAGCTGTCCCGTGACACGAACATGGCCTGATCGCCCGTGGCGATGCCGCTCAGGCGCGAACGCCAGTTCATCATGGCCGCCACCACCGGCAGCCAGCGGGAATTTCCCTCGATGCGCACATCGAAGCGTCCCCACTGCCGGCCGGAAGCGATGGCCTGGCCGATCAACTTGTCGGCCTCTGGCGGCAGACGGGTATCGGCGTGCAGGAACAGCAGCACTTTGCCATGGGCAATCGCCGCGCCGGCATTCATCTGACTGGCACGGCCGCGCGTTGCGCTCACCACCTGGTCGGCGAGTAGCGTGGCGAGTGCCACGCTGTCGTCTGTACTGCCACCATCGACAACGATGACTTCGACCCCGGCCGCACGCAACGGCACCAGCCCCTGCAAGCACCCATCTATGCCGGCAGCCTCGTTGAGCATCGGCAGGATGATCGACAGGGCGGGTTGGTCTGGCGTCATGTTTCCGGGCAGTCGCCGGCCCGTTCGACAAAGCGGAAATCGGCAAAGCCGGCGCGCGCTTCTTCGCCGGTATTGTCGGTGTCGGTGGCGATGGCGAGTCCGGTCAGCCGCAAGGGGGCATGGCCGAAGGCACGCAGAAAGTCGGCGCTGACGTTACGGCGCTCATCGACCCAGCGCCCCGCCTGGGCCGCGCCCGAACGCATTACCAGCATGCGGGTGCGCTCGGTGTAGGTATTCGCCTGCCAGGTGCCGACCGGCTGGCGATTGTCCCAGACGTAGTTGAGCGCGGCATCCGGCACCTGTCCGCCATGCAAGGTGCGCGCCAGGCCCAGTGCGATGCGCGTGCCGAAGCCGAGCGTGTCGGGCGGCACGTCGAAACTCAGGTAGACGCGCGCCGCATAGTCGTCGCCGCTCTTTTGCGTCATGTCGGCGGTTTTCAGCGGCGCATCGATGCGCCAACGCCAGCACAGGATCGGCGTTTTGGCGAGGTCGACGCTCACGGGACGGGCAAACAGCGCCATGCTCTTGACCGCTTGCGCCTCGACCGCCATGACGCCATCCCATTCGCGCAGCCGGTACCGGGTTGGCGGGATGGATTTGTTCAATTGCTCGACTTGCCAGGGCGCGGGCAATACCCCATCAGCCGCAGTAAATTTGCCCACCCAGACCGGTTCGGCAAATACCGGAAACGGCAGCAGCAGGCAACAGGCCAGCAATTTCTTGTTCATGTCTCCGCCGGGCCGCCCCAAGGAGGCATGTGCCCCCTGTGGGGGCAGCGAGCTGAATTTGCGAGCGTGGGGGCCATTCATCTCCCCTACCCCCGACGCCAGGCATGAAAACGCTCGACCCAGGCCAGCAATCGCTGCGGGGCATGGGCTTTTTTCCAGACGCCGGCAACATACTTGTTGGCCTCGGCCAGGGTCGGATAGATGTGGATGGTGCCGAGAATCTTGTTCAGCCCGATGCCGTGCTTCATGGCCAGCACATATTCCGCGAGCAGATCGCCGGCATGTTCGCCGACAATCGTGACCCCAAGAATCTTGTCCTTGCCCGGCACGGTGAGCACCTTGATGAAGCCATGCGCTTCGCTGTCGGCAATCGCCCGGTCAAGGTCGTCAATGTCGTAGCGGCTGACCTCGTAGGGAATGTTTTTCTCCCTGGCTTCCTGCTCGTTGAGGCCGACGCGCGCGACTTCCGGCTCGACGAAGGTGGCCCACGGGATCACCGAGTAGTCCGCCTTGAACTTCTTGAAGGGATCGAACAGCGCATTGACCGCTGCGTACCAGGCCTGATG
>JAUXNZ010000193.1 GCA_030682595.1 Rhodocyclaceae bacterium
GTGGCCGGATCGGGTTCCGAACCGGTTTCCTGGAGGATCTGCCGGCTGATGCGGTTCATCTTGTTGATGGTCTCGATCATGTGCACCGGGATGCGGATGGTGCGCGCCTGATCGGCGATGGAGCGGGTGATGGCCTGACGAATCCACCATGTCGCGTAGGTCGAGAATTTGTAGCCGCGACGGTATTCGAACTTATCCACCGCCTTCATGAGGCCGATGTTGCCCTCCTGGATCAGGTCCAGGAACTGCAGGCCGCGGTTGGTGTATTTCTTGGCGATCGAAATGACCAGGCGCAGGTTGGCTTCGGTCATCTCGCGCTTGGCGCGGCGCGCCTTGGCCTCGCCGGTGGACATCTTCTTGTTGATGTCCTTGAGCTCCTTGATCGGGATACCGATGCGCTCTTCGAGGTCGATCAGGGCCTGCTGCTCTTCGAGGATGGCCGGGGCCTGACGCATCAGCACGGCGGCATAGGGTTTGCCCGACTGCACCTCGCCCTTGAGCCATTCCAGATTGGTTTCGTTGCCCGGAAACACCTTGATGAAGTGGGCGCGCGGCATGTGGGTTTTATCCACGCACAGATGCAGGATCTTGCGCTCGTGGTTGCGCACCGCCTCGACCATCCCCCGCACCGAGTCGCACAGGCGTTCGATGGTCCGCGCGGTGAAGCGGATGTTCATCAGCTCGTCCGAAATCAACCGCTGGACGCGCAGATAGCTTTTGTCCTGCGAACCACGCTTGACCAATGCCGGCATCAACTTGCCATACAGTTGGTGGATGATGGCGAAGCGCCCGAGGGCATCCTGCTTCAGCCGCAGCAATGAAGCGACCACCCTGGCCTCGGCGGCTTCTTCGTCGTCCTCGTCGATATCCAGCTCGTCAACGCCGCCTTCATCCTCCTCGTCGCCGGCCTTGGCTTCGATGTCCTCGTTCGGCGCGCTGGGGTCAAGCAGGCCATCGATCACTTCATCGATGCGCATCTCGTCCGCGGCAACCTTGTTGGCCATGTCGAGAATTTCGATGATGGTCGTCGGGCAGGCGGAAATTGCCAGCACCATGTGCCGCAGACCTTCTTCGATCCGCTTGGCGATCTCGATCTCGCCTTCGCGCGTCAACAGCTCGACCGTGCCCATTTCGCGCATGTACATGCGCACCGGATCGGTGGTGCGGCCGAACTCCGAATCAACCGAGGACAGGGCCTGCTCGGCTTGCTCCTCCGCGTCGGCAGCGTCCACCGGGGCGGTGGCCTGCTCGTTCAACAACATATCCTCGGGGGCGGGCGCCTGGTCATAGACCTGAATGCCCATATCATTGAAGGTGCTGATGATCGACTCGATCTGCTCGGCATCGACCAGATCGTCCGGCAGGTGGTCGTTGATCTCGCCATAGGTCAGGAAGCCGCGCTCCTTGCCCAGCGTGATCAGGGTTTTCAGGCGCGTGCGGCGCGCTTCCAGATCAACGGTTACGGGCTGCGACTGCTCGAGCGCGGCCAGCATTTGCTTGTCCTTGATCTTCTTGGCCCGGTGCGGCCGGGTGGGGTGAGGCGTCGCCTCAATCACCACCGGGGCGACCGCCACGGGCGCGGGCGCAACAACGGCTGCCACCTTGGACGCTTTGGGCGTTTTACCACGGGCTGTCTCGGCGGACGGTAGAAGCTCCTTCTTGCCGGTTTTACCTGCATCGGCAGGTTTGGCCGCGGGCTTGCCGGGAGCCTTGGAGACGACCTTCGGAGCGATTTTTGGCGCTGCCTTTACGGCGGATTTGGTCGGCATCACTTTGGCCGCGGCGCTGCTTTTGGCGGCCGCTTTCACGGTGGGCCGGGGGGAAGCTTTAGGGGAAGCTTTGGATGGCGTGGCGGTAGATTTTGACATGGGCGCAGGCTCGGCTCGAATCACGGCGGAACCCGTGATTATACTGTTCTTTTTTTGGCAAGCAGGCCAAGAAGCTGTTGCATTTCCGCCGGGGAAAGCGCCCCGGCGCGCGCCCGGACATTCAACGCGTCGATCTGCCGGGACAGCGCCCGGTCGCGCAGGCGCTCCAGGGTATCGATGAACACCGCCTCCTGTTCGCCATCATCGCTCTTGCTCTCCTCGATCTGTCCGGCCAGCAGGGCAATGACTTCTTCGTGCGGGGTGCCGCGAAAATGCTCGATCAACCGACCGAGATTGCCCCCTGCCAGCAGCGCATGGTCGACCGCCTCGGCCAGGGCGAGCAGGGCCGCGCCCTCGGCATTTTCAGGCGCCAGCAGATCCAGCAAATCGGGCGGCAGGCGGGCGGCCCGTTCCGGGTGGCGCAGCACGGCGATGAGAAGGTTGCGCTCCAGCGCGTGCGGAGCGGGGCGCTGACGGTTCCGCGGCGGGGCGGGGCGGCCGCGCGGTTGCGGCTTGAGCCCGCACTGCGCTTCGATCTCGGCAGGGCCGAGCGCGGCCGCCTCGGCCACGGCGCGCGTCAGTTGCAGGCGCAGCATGGGCGCGGCGAGCTTCACCAGATAGGGCTTGGCTTCATGCACCAGACGGGCGCGGCCTTCGGCGGTAGCCAGATCGACACCCGACTTGAGCTCGCGCATGAGAAATTCTGTCAGGGTGGTCGGCTGCGCCGCCAGACGGCGAAAGGCATCCGCGCCCTCGGCGCGCACAAAGCTGTCCGGATCGTGCTCGGCCGGCAGGAAAAGAAAGCCGACCAGCTTGTCGTCGGTGAGCACGTCCAGGCTGGCTTCGAGCGCGCGCCAGGCGGCCTTCTTGCCGGCGGTATCGCCGTCAAAACAGAAGACGACCTGCGCGGCCTGCCGCATCAATTTGCGCACATGGGTCGAGGTGGTGGCGGTACCCAGCGTGGCGACGGCGTTGCCCACGCCAAACTGGGCCAGCGCGACGACATCCATGTAACCCTCGACAACGATCACGCGATCCTCGGCGCGCATGGCCTGGCGTGCCTGCGGCAGGCCGTAGAGTTCCTGCCCCTTTTGGAACAGGGGCGTTTCCGGCGAATTGAGATATTTGGGACCCGTTGGCACCACTTCAGACGCCCCGTCGGCAGCGGCATCCTTGGCGGCGCCGAGCACCCGCCCGCCAAAACCGATGACGTTGCCGCGCTGATCCAGAATGGGAAACATGATGCGGTCGCGAAAGCGGTCGTAGCGCCGCCCCTGCTCGCTATCGATCACCAGGCCGCATTCGGCAAGCGCCGGCGCGGTGTAATCGTCAAAGACGCGCTGCAGTCCCTGCCACTCGTCCGGCGCATAGCCCAGGCCATAGCGCGCGGCAATTTCGCCCGTCAGGCCACGCCCCTTGAGGTAGTCGATGGCCTTGCCCGACGCCTTGAGCTGTTCCTTGTAGAAACGCGCGGCCTGCGCCATGCGCTCGGTCAGTGGCGCCTGGCGCGCCTTTTGTTGTGAGTGCGCGCCAGCCTCGCGCGGCACGGGCATGCCGAGGCTATTGGCAAGCTCCTCCACGGCCTCGACAAACCCGAGCCCGGCATACTGCATGACGAAGCCCACGGCGCTGCCATGGGCGCCACAGCCGAAACAGTGAAAAAACTGCTTGGCCGGACTGACGGTAAACGAGGGGGTCTTTTCGGAGTGAAACGGGCAGCAGGCCTGGTAATTCGCGCCGGCTTTTTTCAGCGGAACATAGCGCTCGACGACGTCGACGATATCAACACGCGCAAGCAGTTCCTGAATGAAGCTGTCCGGGATCATCGGCGCTCATTATCCACAAACGATGCGCCGCCGGCGGTCAGACCAACTTCGACTTGACCAGTTTCGAGACTTCGCCCATGTCGGCGCGTCCGGCAATCCGCGGTTTGACCAGCGCCATCACCTTGCCCATGTCCGCCGGAGATTTTGCGCCGGAAGCGGCGAGCGCCTCGGCAATGATCGCCGCGACTTCATCGGTGCTCATGGCCTGTGGCATGTACGCCGTCAGTACGTCGATCTCGAATTTTTCCGCATCGGCCAGATCCTGACGCTTGGCGGCCTCGTATTGGGCAATCGAATCCTTGCGCTGCTTCAGCATTTTTTCGATGACGGTGATGACCGCCGCATCGTCGAGTTCGATGCGTTCATCCACCTCGCGCTGCTTGATGGCGGCCAGCAACAGGCGGATAGCGCCGAGGCGGGCGGCCTCCTTCGCCTTCATGGCGAGTTTCATGTCTTCGATGATGCGGGCTTTCAAGGACATCTCATTCTCCGAAACCAGAAATGACAAAACCGCCCGCAGTGGTCACCGGGGC
>JAUXNZ010000202.1 GCA_030682595.1 Rhodocyclaceae bacterium
CTATCACGGATGTGAAAGAGTGGGTGCGCCACGAAGCATACAGGCCCGCCATGTTGCCGTAAGCGGAGAGCAACAGGAAGGCCCATGCAGCTGCCAACGAGAAGACGCCAGCCTCCATTTGACGTCCGCTAATAAGCACGGCGAGATGAAGCGCCAACAAAATTACCAGTCCATCGAGCAAGGCGTGAAGTGCCGTGAAAACCGTGCCAAATGGGCGAATCAGTCCGGAATTGAGATTGTCCATTATATTGCTATGATTATGCCCTTAACATTGTAAATCATAGAGATAGCGTGTCACAGGTTTTTAGAGCTGTCCGGTTTCGTAGCACGTGAATTGTCCGCTTTTTCTGCCGAGGGCGGGAATCGGGCGTGAAACAGGCCAGTCCGCGCGAGCCGTGGAACACGGCGATCGCCCCGCTGGGGTAACGATGCACCCGCACCTTAACCTTGACCTAGTGGCACCGATGGGTGTTGCCGGAGTCTGCAGGATAAAACCCTCGAAACGCACACAGTTGTCCGCGCTGACCGTGCGTCCATACTGCTCGCTTGTTACGGGGCGCTTAGTTATGGCGTGGGAGCGGGTTGCGGCTCGCGCCGCGTGCAGCATTTGCTTGGGGCGGCCCGGCGCAAACGCTGCGCTTGCACCTTAGCCAACGGCCTGGTAATAAAGGTTCTGCGGGTGATTGGCCTGGGCGAAAAAGAACCAGCGTTCGGCCAGCAGACCCAGGTACTGCACGACGAAGGCGAGCAGCAGGAGTTCAATCGCCGCAGTACCGTACAGCCCGGTGGCGAGCAGCAGTGCCGGAACAACAAAGGCCAGTAGCAGAAAAATCCACTTGATCGAACGCAGGAAAGCGGCGCTCTTGCCGTGGAAAAATTCGCGGGTGTTGAATGAACCGCTCATGAAGCCTTGCGATTTCTGCACGATCTTCGGATGCTTGATGCCGATGGCGCTTTGCAGCGTCGATTTTGGCCTCAACCGGGCGTTGCGGATCAGCGCGGCGACCCGGCTGACCAGGCCAAGCAAGGTGATGATCACGGCCCAGCCGGCGAAGAAGCGCACCAGTTCGGGGGCGGCAATGGCGGCGAAGACCGTGGCGAGCGTGAAGCCCGAGGCGCCGCCAAGCAGGATGTAGTTGATCACCGTCAGCGACGAATACCATTCACGCAGAAAGCGCAGGCAGGCGTAGATCATGGCGGTGCAGCCATACAGCGCAAACGCCAGCAGCCAGGCGATGGTGCCGATAACCACCGTGAGATCGATGGCATAGTTGCCGGGCAGCGTCGCCAGCACCGGCTTGCAGTCAAAAAAGTGCGCCAGCCCATACAGGAAGACCATGCCCATGAAGGCCGGTAGCACGATCACCTCGCGCGACAACCAGGAGGTGCGCCATTGGGTCGCCGAGCGCCAGGCGCGTTCCGGCCGGCCGAGGTGAAAGAACGAAGCGATCAGGCCGCCGATCAGGAAGAGCAAGGCGATGAGGCTGCCATGGGCATAGAACGCGTGGCTGTCCTGTTGCGGCAGCAAGTCGAACAGGGCGTAAGACTGGGCGGTAAATAGCGCCAGAAAGAGGCCCTGGCCGACGCCGATGAGTGTGGTGAGGAAGATGACGGAGAAGGCTGGATGCATGTCGGTTGTCTCGGAGATTACCAGCTGGTGACGTCGTCGAGCGAGGGCTCGGACTTGCCGGGCTTGGGCAGCAGGCCGTCGACCTTGAGGGGATTGTCGGCGCGCTCGATTTCATCCACGCGCAGGCGCAGCTTGGTCTTGCGCCGCGGTAGGTAGTGGTTGGACGGGTTGGCACCCCACTCCGGCATCAGCTGGTAGCCGCCGGCTTCGCGAATGGCATGGCTGACCGCGGATTCGGGATCGTGGATGTCGCCATAGAGGCGCGCACTGGTCGGACAGGCACGCACGCAGGCCGGCCGGCGCTCCTCTGCCGTCATCTGCGGATCGTAAAGCCGATCCACGCAGAGGGTGCATTTTTTCATGACCTTCTGCGCTTCGTCGAACTCGCGCATGCCGTAGGGGCAGGCCCACGAGCAGTACTTGCAGCCGATGCACTTGTCGTAATCGACGAGCACGATGCCGTCTTCCTTGCGTTTGTAGGAGGCGCCCGTCGGACACACCGGGACGCAGGGCGGATCTTCGCAATGCAGGCACGACTTCGGGAAGTGGACGGTTTCCGTATGGGGATACTCGCCGACCTCGAAAGTCTGCACGCGGTTGAAGAAAGTGCCGGTTGGATCTTTGCCATAGGGGTTCTGGTCGACCATCGGACCGGCCGGGCCCGAGGTGTTCCATTCCTTGCAGCTGGTGACGCAGGCATGGCAGCCAACGCAGACGTTGAGGTCGATGACCAACGCAAGTTGGGTCATTTGTTTTTCCCCGCGAAGTAGTTCCACACCGATTTGGGTTTGGACTGGCCCGGATAAGGTTTCAGGGGTGCGAACTGCGGCGAAGTTATCGCCGTCTCGCCAGCGCCGACTTTTGCAGGTGTCGCCCCGCCAGCAGTGTCTTTGTAAATGCGCACCCGCACGTCGTACCACGCGGCCTGGCCGGTGATCGGGTCGGAGTTGGACAGCCGGCCCGGACCGGCCTGGTCGACGCTGGCCGGCAGTTCCTCTGAAATCAGGTGGTTGAGCAGGAAGCCCTGTTGCGATTCGTTGGCGTCGGGCGTCAGACCCCACGCCCCGGCCGCCTTGCCAATCGCATTCCAGGTCCACACCGTGCCCGGCTCGACGGCTTCGGAGTGCTGGGCCATGCAACGCACCTTGCCCCACTGCGACTCGACCCAGATCCAGTCGCCATCACCGATGTCGGCGAGCCGCGCGGTCTGCGTGTTGACGTAAAGATAGTTGTGGGCATGAATCTGGCGCAGCCAGGCGTTCTGCGAGTCCCATGAGTGGTACATCGCCATCGGCCGTTGGGTGATCGCCGCCAGCGGATACTGGTGCTTGTCGGTCGCCTGCGCTTCCAGCGTGTCGTAATAGAAGGGCAGCGGATCGAAGTAGGTCTCGACACGCTTGGCCAGGTGCGCGGGCGGTTTGCGCGAAAAACCCTTGCCTTGCGCCGCCTGGCGGAAGCGCATCAGTACTTCGGAATAGATGTTGATGAGGATCGGCTCGGCATAGCGCGTGATGCGATTGCGCTGGCTCCATTCGAGGTAGCCCTGGTTCCAGTTGCGCATGTACTGGTAGCTCTTGGGCAACTCGTAATGGAAGACGCAGTCGTTCTTGGCGTACATCTCCCACTGGTTCGGGTTCGGTTCGCCGCGCAGCGACTTCTCGCCGCCCTTGCCGCGCCAGCCGGCGAGGAAACCGATGCCGGAGCCCTTCTCGGTTTCGTAATTGACGATGAAATCGGGATAGTCGCGGTATTTGTGGCTGCCGTCCTGGTTCACGAACACCGGCAGCTTGAGACGCGCTCCCAGTTCGATCAGCACCTCCTGGAAGGGTTTGCAGTCGCCGGTCGGCGGCACCACGGGAATGCGTACCGAATCGACCGGGCCATCGAACTCGGAGATCGGCCGATCGAGCATCGACATCACGTCGTGACGCTCGAGGTAGGTGGTGTCCGGCAGGATCAGGTCGGCAAAGGCCGTCATCTCCGACTGGAAGGCATCGGCGACGACGATGAAGGGAATCTTGTACTCGCCCTGCTCATCCTTGTCGTTGAGCATCTTGCGGACCTCGACGGCGTTCATTGTCGAGTTCCAGGCCATGTTGGACATGAAGATCAGCAGCGTGTCGATCTGGTACGGGTCGCCGCGCCAGGCGTTGGTGATGACGTTGTGCATCAGGCCATGCACCGACAGCGGATACTCCCAGGAAAAGGCCTTGTCGATGCGCACCGGCCCGCCATTCTCGTCGACGAACAGGTCGTCCGGATCGGCCGGCCAGCCGAGGGCCAGACCATCCAGCGGTTTGTTGGGCTGCACTGCGTTCGGGTGGTTTGGCGTGCGGGCGCAGGGTGGGATTGGCCGCGGGAAGGGCACCTTGTGGCGGAAGCCGCCAGGACGATCGATCGTGCCCAATAAAGACATCAGGATACCCAGCGCGCGAATCGTTTGAAACCCATTCGAGTGCGCCGCGAGACCGCGCATCGCATGGAAGGCCACCGGGTTGCCGGTGACGGTATCGTGCTCCTTGCCCCAGGAGTCGGTCCAGCTGATCGGCAGTTCGATGCGCTGGTCGCGCGCCGTCACGCCCATCTCGTAGGCCAGGCGGCGGATCGTGTCGGCGGGAATGCCGGTGACGCCCGCCGCCCATTCCGGGGTGTAATCCTTGACGCGTTCCTGCAACAATTGGAAAGCCGGCTTGACGGGGGTGCCATCCTTCATCCTGAACGCGCCGCGCAGGAAGGGATCGGCACCTGCCGCGTGCGTGACCACCGGCTGGTTGGTAGCGCGATCCCACCAGAGCTTGTCCTGCGGGTCGTAGCAGACCTCTTCCTCCGGCACCTCGGTGCGCAGGAACATGCCGAACTCGTCGCTCGTCGCGTCGCAATTCACCAGCTCGCCGGCGTTGCTGTATCTGACGAGGAAGTCGCGGTCATACAGCCCCTTGGCGATGATCTCGTGGATCACCGCCAACAGGAAGGCGCCGTCGGTGCCGGGGCGGATCGGCACCCATTCGTCGGCGATGGCCGAGTAGCCGGTACGCACCGGGTTGATCGAAATGAAGCGGCCGCCGTCGCGCTTGAACTTGGCGATGGCGATCTTGAGCGGGTTCGAGTGATGATCTTCGGCGGTGCCGATCATGACGAACAGCTTCGAGCGATCCAGGTCGGGCCCGCCGAACTCCCAGAAGGAGCCGCCGATGGTGTAGATCATGCCGGCCGCCATATTGACCGAGCAGAAGCCGCCGTGCGCCGCGTAGTTGGGCGTACCGAACTGGCGGGCGAACAGACCGGTGAGCGCCTGCATCTGGTCGCGACCGGTGAACAACGCGAACTTTTTCGGATCGGTGGCGCGGATCCTGGCCAGGCGCTCGGTCAGGATCGTGAAGGTCTCTTCCCAGCTGATCGGCTCGAATTCGCCGGCACCGCGCTCAGAACCAGCCTTGCGGCGCAGCGGTTGCGTCAGGCGTGCCGGCGAATATTGCTTCATGATGCCCGAGCTGCCCTTGGCGCAGATCACGCCCTTGTTGAGTGGATGGTTCGGGTTGCCGTCGATGTAGCGCACCTGCCCGTCGCGCAGATGCACGCGGATGCCGCAACGGCAGGCGCACATATAGCAGGTGGTGTTCTTGATCTCGGTGACCGGAGGCGGTGCGGGGGAGGCTTGCATGGTGGTTGACTAACGGCAGGTTGGGAACCGATAATGCTACAGGAATAGGTAGTCCAGCGGAACGTTGAAGCCGGTAACTCATGTCAAGGCGAGGTTGAAATAACGCAACCCACCCCAACCATCACTTTACTCAATACTCCCATAAGAAAGAAAGGACGCCCCCATGTTTCATCCCGTCAGTATTCCCTTTGGTTGCAAGATGATGTTCAACGAGGTCAAGCTCAAGCCCGGCGTCACGCTCGAAGATGTCGAGATGGCACTGGGCGAGATGTGCAACGTTGTCAAGAACACCTACGGCGGCAAGAAGGGCGGCTTCATCGCCGGCCAGGTCTATAAGTTCGCCGGCTTCGTCTCGGATGAGGGTTCGGTCGGCGCCACGGGCGCGACGGAAGACCATATCGCCATCGTCACCTTCTGGAATTCCTTCGAGGAACACGAAAAAAGCCATGCCGATGCGGCGTTCAACGAGAAATTCTCGGCGCTGGCCAAGATGTGCACCGAATCGCGCGAACTCGGCTACGACATGCTGTGGCAGGGCGACCCCGAACCCGAGGACGCCGCCGCGCATTGAGTTTTAGCGTGAAATACATCGAAGCGTTTGCGCCGGGCCGCCCCAAGCAAACGCGGCACGCGCCGCCAGGCGCAACCCGCACCGCTCGCAAAGGAAGCGCCCCGTGATAAACAACGAGCGCAGCGAGCCGGCAAGAACCCCCCGCGAGGGGGGCGAAGGGGGGCGGGCCTTTACCTCGATTCCTTGATCAGGCGGTCGTGCGCGGGCTGAACCGGTCGGGCATTGTTGGGATAGAGCCGGGCGAAGATGCTGCTCTGTTCGGGCGAAATCTGCACCGCTTCCTTGAACACCATCCACGTCACGTTTTCGGTGCAGGGCGGTGTCGTCAGTGAGCCCATGTGAGTGTAGTACGCGCGTCCGGCCGGTAACAACTTGGCCAGGTCGATGGCGGCATTGGGCGGCGTCACGCCCATGCCGACTTCGAGCGGCAGGTGGTTCCATAAAGTCTGGATGACCGGGTGCTCGTCGCCTTTTTCCAGCAGCACGGCAATGATCGCGAGGTTGTCGTCGTAGTCCTTGTGCACCAGATGCACGGCCATGTCGAACGGCTTGCCGTTGATGCGCACCTCGGACGGACGGTGGAACTGCAGATGCTGGAGTTGGTAGCTGCGCCCCGTCACGGTGATCGTGTTGCCTTCTGCCACGTCGATCTGCACGGTATGGCCGTTGTCCGTGATGCGGAACAGGGTGTTGCGGTAATCGAAGCGGATCGGGTCGAGGTCGACCTTGATGCCGCCGCGAATGTCGATCGGCGACTGACGTTTGCCCGTGCCGCAGACGGCGTAGCCGGGATGCAGCTTCGCCCAGTTCTCGGGCGCGCCCGGGCCGGCATAGCCCCAGCGTACACCTTCAAAGGATTGCGCCGGAGGGATTTCTTCGGCTGCCGCGGCCGTCGGCTTGCGGGGCGCGGCCCTCTTCGGTCCCGAGGTGGCCAGTTGCAGTTCGCGCTGCTGGCGGCTGAGTTCCTGGGCGGGCAGCGGATCGACGGATCGCGGCGGGGGCGGGGTTGCGGAACGCGTGGCAGGCGCCACCTGGGCGACCCGGGCCGGGGGGGGCGAATAGGGCTGAGATGCGGACTTCGATGCGGCGGGTTTTGCAGCCGGCGCCTGCGCTGGGCTGGCGTCTTTGTAGGGGTCCTCGGCCTTGGATTTGTCGATGGGCACCTCGAACAGGCGTGGCTTGTCGGCGACCTGCATGCCGCGGGCAGCAGAAACCTCGTCATTTTTGACCATTTCGGCATGCATGACGCGCGGGGCGGCGTCTTGGGCCGCCACCTGCTGCATTTCAGCCGCGGCGCGCGGCTTGCAGACTGCGTCCATGAGGCGGGCGTCGAAACTGTCGGGCCGGGCGTTGACCTGCCGCTTGTCGGCGACCTTCTCCGTTTTCATTTCGCGGTTGTCCAGGAAAAACACCCGCTGTTGCGTGGTGAAAGTGTTCTTCGCGCAGTCGTAATGATTGAGCGCCTCGACGACGCCGTAGCGAATCTGGTTCTCGAAATCCAGCACGGGATGATCGAGCGTCAGGCGCGTCCAGGCGGCGGTTTTGCCGCTATTGCCGCCCTTGAGCCGAGTAATGCGGCTAGTGTCGATCTCGACCGTGCTGCCGGCGCTGCTGGCCACGGCTTGCCATACTCCGGGCGCGGCCTGCGCCGGGCCTGCCGTCAACAGGATTGTCACAACTAATAAGCTCACCCCGGAGACGCAGCTGCGCTGCGTCCTCCCCTCAAGGGGCCAAGAAACACTTGGGGCGGCCCGGCGAGTTTCTTGAGAGGACAGGCAGATTCTTACAGACATGGGATTCCCCTTCTTCTTTACGTAAGCGGATTTACGGCAGTTTATGCGCGCACTTTAGCCTTCCCCTTCATCTTGGCGTGGTTGCTTTCCCCTGCCGATTCCAGTAGTTTCCGAGATCGTCCAAAACGCTACCCATCAGAGAACCCCCGCATGAATGCCCACGAAAAATTTGTCGCCGCCCAGGCAGAAGTCGATGGCGCGGCCATCCAGCCGCTGCCCAACTCGCGCAAGGTCTATGTCATTGGTTCGCAACCCGATATCCGCGTGCCGATGCGCGAAATTTCCCAGGCCGACACGCCCACCAGCATGGGCGGCGAAAAAAACCCGCCGATTTTTGTCTATGACTGCTCCGGCCCCTACACCGACCCGACAGTGAACATCGACCTGCGGCAGGGACTGCCCGCCTTGCGTGAACGCTGGATCGAGGCGCGCGGCGACACCGAGCGCCTGCCGGCGCAATCTTCGACCTACGGCCGCGCCCGGCTGGCCGATCCGGCGCTGGCCGCACTGCGCCTGGAGCACGCGCGCACGCCGCGCCGCGCCACGGCCGGCACGGGTTACAGCGGAAACGTCACCCAGATGCACTACGCCCGGCGCGGCATGATCACGCCGGAAATGGAATTTGTCGCGATCCGCGAAAACCAGCGACTCGATGGCCTGAACGAACAACTTTGTCGCCAGCACGCCGGTGAAAGTTTCGGCGCCGCCATCCCGCGGGTCATCACCCCGGAATTCGTCCGCGACGAAGTCGCGCGCGGTCGCGCCATCATTCCCGCCAACATCAACCATCCGGAAGCCGAGCCGATGATCATCGGCCGCAACTTCCTGACAAAAATCAACTGCAACATCGGCAACTCGCCGATCGTCTCCTCGATCCAGGAAGAGGTCGACAAGATGACCTGGTCGATCCGCTGGGGCGGCGACACGGTGATGGACCTGTCGACCGGCAAGAACATTCACGAAACGCGCGAATGGATCGTGCGCAACTCGCCGGTGCCGATCGGCACCGTGCCGATCTATC
>JAUXNZ010000203.1 GCA_030682595.1 Rhodocyclaceae bacterium
TTGCCTTGGGTCTTTTCCTTTTTACGTTGCAGTTACCGCTCCGCATGGGGCTTTGCCTTGCCATATTTGGCGCGGTTCAGCGATAATGCGCGGCTTCTGTCGCCGCATGCGTTCGTGTGCGGCTCCTTTGCCGGGATGGCGGAATCGGTAGACGCAGCGGACTCAAAATCCGCCGCCAGTGATGGTGTGGGGGTTCGAGTCCCCCTCCCGGCACCAGTAAGCAGAACGGCCTTTCGGTTGGAAGGCCGTTATTGTTTCCACCCGCGGAAAAGTGCCCGTAGCCAAGGCCATCGTGGTGTGTCGCTTACTTCGCCACTTCCAGCGGCAGCAGTTCAAGACCCGCCTCACCGAGCCCGACGGAGCAAGGGCCATGCTCGCCGGTGACGCGATAGCACTGCTTGCCCATGTGAATTTCGACGCCTTCGTGGATGGCTTGTTGCACATTGACGCGTGACTGTTGCGAGAGTGCGATCTTTTTTGCCAGCGCTTCTTCTTCTTCGCGCAGGGCAGCGATGCCGGACGAGAGTGCTACCGCCGTTGCCTGGGCCTTTTCAATCATCTCCGGACGCAGCTTGCCGGGGTTCTTGCGCGAGAAGTCGAGCAGTTTGCTGATTTCGAGCAACTGGGTTTCCTGGCCATCGCGGGTCTTCGACAACTCGAGCATTTGCTTGTGCATGAGCGGATTGACGCCAATCGTGCAGTGGGTGCGCACGCGATTGGGCGAGCCGAATACCTTGGCGGTGATGGAGAACGTCGCCTGGACGTGACCGCCGATGATATGGCCGCGCCGCTTGTTGCCGACCTGGATGTGGTTGACCGCGGTGAGTTCGCATTGCATGGCCATGTCGTCGATAAAGATGCTGTCGCCAGCCTCGATTCTGGCCTGCTGGGCATACGCGGCATTGAAGCAGCCGGCGCAACGAATATGGTGTTCTTCAGTGGTCTTGCGGCCGAGCCCGCCAATGACGCCGCCCTTGACCACGATGCTGCCGCCCGCTTCCAGGGTGGCCGTTTCGACAACGCCGCCGATTTCGATGTCGCCGCTGACATGCACGGCCATGCCGGCACTGATGTCGCCCTTGATCACCACGCTGCCATCGAAGTCAATATTGCCGCTGGCCGTATTGACCGCATTGATCCTGAATACCGGCTCGACCATCATGCCTCCGCGGATGATGACGGGTTGGCCATTGATGGCGGCGCGCAGCAGGTCGGGGTTGTCGGGGTCGAGGCTGGTGCCGGGAAGGTTGGCGGCGTATTTCACCTCCTTGCCTGGCTTGGCATCTATCGGCTCCCCCAGCAGCGACAAACCCGGCGTGCCCAGGGTCGGCGGGTGGAGGAGCATCAAGGCTGCGCCAGGGTGAACCACGGGAATCTCGCCCAGATCACGATAGTCGGTGTGGCCGGTCTCATCTTCGTGGGGCGTGCGGTTGCGCACTTCCGGGAGCAGTGATTCCAGTCGTCCGTCGCGGCCATTTTCGGGCGGCTGGCCGCGGGCGACCACATGCCGCTTGACGGCGCCGGCAGCGATGGCCGCATCGATTGCTTCCGGCAGAATTCCCGCGCCAATGCCGTGCTCGGCCAGTGCCGCCATGACGAGTTCCCTGGTCAGCGGGGCACCGCCTTCCGCGGCGTGGATATCCAGGTAAGCCTCCAGGCCGTCGGGTGAAATATCGATCTTCAGGCTGGCGTCGATGCACTCGGCGATCTTGACCTCGACGGCCTTGCCGGAATTGTAGTTGGCGAGCAGGGGGATGGCCGCCCGGGGCAGGTAGCGCAGCGCGCCATAACCCTGCGTCACCAGTTCGTCGCGCAGCCAGGCCTCATCGATGCTTTGACTTGCCGGCCCGGGTGTCGCAACCGCAATCAAGGCCTTGGCCTCCGGGTCGAGTCGAAACCTCAGGTCGGATCTATTGTGTGCGACTGTTTCCATCATGTCCCCCTGTAAAGATTCCGGGTTTGTTCCGCCAGGACTTCCAATGAATCAATGAATGAACCAGCTTCGCGGACTCTAGGATAACGGAATTTCTGCGGCAACCCTGTTTCGGGCGCTGCCGCTTGATGAATGAGAAAAGGCCTTAGTATTGCGCTCATGGACCCCGTCCGCACCTACCATGAGCGCTCCAAGCATCGCCTCGACCGCTATGCTCCCGGCCCCGGCGGGCTTGACTGGGCGACGCAACCCGATCCGTTCCGCCGCTATGCCGGCGCGCCCGAACTGGCGCTGCCGTTGCTCGATGCCGACCTCCCGGTCAGCTGGGACGATCTCTGCGCTGCCGCAGTGCCGCCACAAGCCCTCAATGCGGACAACATCGCCATTCTGTTGCAGCTGTCGCTCGGTCTGTCAGCCTGGAAATCCTACGGCGGCAACCGCTGGGCTCTGCGTTGCAACCCCTCCTCCGGCAACCTCCATCCCACCGAGGGCTACCTGATCTGCCCGGATCTGCCGGGACTGCCGGCCGGCGTCCATCACTACCGGCCCGACCGGCATTGCCTCGAACAACGCGCCGCCGCGCCGTTCGCCTGGCCGGGTGGCGTGCTGCTGGCCCTCACCGGCATCCACTGGCGCGAGGCGTGGAAATACGGCATGCGCGCCTTCCGCTACTGCCAGCATGATTGCGGCCATGCCCTGGCCGCCCTGTCCTATGCCGCCGCCGCCTGCGGCTGGCAGGTGCATTTGCTTGACGAGTGGGGCGATGACGAAATCGCCGCCCTCGCCGGGGTGGATCGTGCCGCGGACTTTCCGGCCGGCGCAGCCGAGACCGAAACCCCGGAAGCGCTGGTCTGGATCGGGCCGGGGGACGCGCCCACAGCAGCAGCGGTGCTGCCCATGCTGGCCGGCGCGGCGTGGGCGGGAACGGCTAACATCTTGAGCCCTGCGCATCGCGACTGGCCGGATATTGCGCTGGTCGCCGCCGCCACGCACAAGCCCGCCGGCAGCCGCGTGTCGGCCGAAGTCCGGGCACCACTGCCGGCGCTGGCGCCCGCCGCGCAAACACCGGCCAGTCGGCTGATCATCGGCCGGCGCTCTGCCCAGAACTTCGACGGTGTCACCGCAATCGGCGCGCAGCGCTTTTACCGCATCCTCGACGCCCTGTTGCCGCGCGCCGGCCAGCCGCCCTGGTCACTGCTGGAAACAATGCCCGGCGTGCATCCGGTAGTGTTTGTGCATCGTGTCGATGGCCTGGAACCGGGCATCTATTGCCTGCCGCGTGCCCCGGCCGCGCTCGCCACGCTGCGCGCCGCCATGCGGCCCGACTGGCTCTGGGCCAAGGTCCCCGACTGCCCCGACCACCTGCCGCTCCATCTGCTGGCGCCGCTGGATGTGCGCGAGTTTGCCGTCACGACATCCTGCCATCAGGACATCGCCGGCGATTCCGCCTTTTCACTGGCCATGCTGGCGCGCTTTGACGACATCGACCCAAATCAGCCCTGGCGCTACCGCCAGCGCTTCTGGGAAGCCGGCATGCTGGGCCAGGTGCTCTACCTCGAAGCCGAAGCCGCCGGCATCCAGGGCACCGGCATCGGCTGCTATTTCGACGATGAGGTGCATCGCGCCCTCGGGCTCGACACGGCCAGCTTCCAGGATATCTACCATTTCACCGTTGGCAAGGCCGTGATTGACGCCCGGCTCGGCAGCGAGCCGGCGTATGCGCATCTTGGTGAAGCGCGGCGGCGGATCTGATCGCCGTCCCGCCAGCGCCGACTTTTCGAGTGGCTAGAATAGGGACCTCAACGGACGCATACCCACGCCTGCCATGATTGCCAGCATCAAGGAATTCTTTAACCAGTTCATCGAACCCGGCACTCGGCCGAATGAGGCGGGCAGCGCGCATGCCTTGCAGCTTGCCACCGCGGCACTGCTGCTGGAAGTCATGCGCATGGACAACCGGATCGCCGCCGCGGAACGGGCGGCCATCGGCACGGTGCTGCACCAGCAGTTCGGTCTTGACGCCAACCAGTACGAGACATTGATTGCGCTTGCCGAACAGGAAGCCCATCAGGCCAACGACTACTACCAGTTCACATCGCTGATCAACAAAACCTGCAGCGCCGCGCAGAAAAACATCATCATCGAAAACATGTGGCATGTCGCGATGAGCGACGGGCACCTCGATGCGCACGAATTGCACCTGATGCGCAAGATCGCCGACCTGCTGTACGTCAGCCATGCCGATAATGTCGCCGCCAAGCAGCGGGCCCGTAAAACGGCCAAGCTGCCACCCGGTTAGTCGCGGCGCATGACGTCCACTGCAACTATCCGTGCCGATGCCAGAGTGATTGCGCTGGTCGGCATGGCGCTGGCGCCGTCAACTCAAAAGCCGGCGATCAACTGGGCCATGCGTTCGCGGGTGGCGGCGTCCGGCAGGCGGCCGCGGCCGGCCTGCATGTTGTCGAGCAGGTGCTTCGGTTTGCTCGTCGCCGGAATGGCGCTGGTGACGGCCGGGTGGCCGAGGATGAACTTGAGGAAGAACTGCGCCCAGGTGGTGCAGTCGATGTCGCCGGCCCACGGCGGCAGTTCCTTGCCGCGCACCTTGTCGAACAGCCCGGCGCGGGCGAAGGGCCGGTTCACCAGCACGGCAATTTTCCGCTCCTGCGCCAGCGGCAGCAGCCGTTGCTCGGCGGCGCGCTCGATGATCGAATAGTTGAATTGCACGAAGTCGATGTCTTCGGACGCCATCACCCGTGCCAACTCGTCGTAGGCGCTCTCGGTGTAGTGAGTGATGCCGATGTAGCGGATGCGTCCCTGCGACTTCCATTCGCGCAGGGTCTTGAGCTGGGTCTTCCAGTCCACCAGGTTGTGCACTTGCATCAGGTCCATCTGTTGCGTGCGCAGGCGCTGGAACGAATCCTCCATCTGGCGCATGCCGGCATCGCGCCCCGAGGTCCACACCTTGGTGGCGACGAACAGCTTGGTGGTGACGCCCAGTTCGGCGGCGAGGTCGCCGATCACGCTTTCCGCCGCGCCGTACATCGGCGAGGAATCGACCACCCGGCCGCCCTGTTCGGCAAACAGCTTCAGCACTTCGCGCTGGGCAATGCGGTCGGCGGTGGCAGCGCCGACATTGAAGGTCAGTGACGAACCGAGGCCGACGGCCGGAATCGCTTCGCCGCCCTTCGGGATCTTGCGCATCAGTTGCGCCGGCGCCGCGGCCAGTACCGGCGGCATCAAGGCGGCGATTGCCGCGCCGACGGCAAGGCGGAACAACTCACGGCGGGCGGAGGAGCGGGGG
>JAUXNZ010000208.1 GCA_030682595.1 Rhodocyclaceae bacterium
TTGACGGCATCAGGCTTAGCAGCCGGCTGGGCGGCGACGGCCGGGGCGGCCGCGGGAGTGGCCGGCTTGGGTGCGTCGGCGGCAAAAGCGGATACGGCAAACAGACCGGCAATCAGTGTGGCAAGCAGCTTGGACATTTTGGTTTCCCTTTGGTTGGTTTCAGCGCACATGCGCCTGTCGAGAATAACGAGGGTGGCTGGCAAGACGATATCCGGGCAACTGTAACGGTTTGTAAGCCTGCTCAGTCGCCGAAGTTCGTCCCCACCCGCCGGGCCGACAGCACCCAGGGATGATCCGGCGGCACGGTCTTGACCTTGCCGGCCGTGTCTTCCAGTTTGACCGGCCGGACGTCCTCGCCCTTGGCGGCCACCAGCACGCCGTAGTGTTTCTTGGCGATCAGGTCGGCGGCGGCGGTGCCGAGCCTTGTCGCGAGGATGCGGTCGGCCGCCGAAGGCGTGCCGCCGCGCTGCAGGTGACCCAGAATGGTCAGGCGCGCTTCCAGGCCGGTAAGCTTTTGCAGCCGCTGGGCGAGCAGCAAGGTACGGCCGGCATAAATCAACTCGGCGGCGTCGGCGGCGGTGTCGTCATTCTTGTCTTCGGCGGCGCCCTTGCCGTTTTTGTCGGTTTTGCGCACGGGTTTTTTCGCGGTTTTGGCGGCCTCCAGCGCGACCAGGTCCTGCGCCGAGACCGCGCCTTCGGCGACGGCGACGATGGAGAAGGGCCGCCCCTTGCGGCTGCGCTCGCGGATCGACTCGGCGATGCTGGTCGCATCATAGGGAATTTCGGGGATCAGGATCACGTCGGCGCCGCCGGCGATGCCCGCGCCCAGCGCCAGCCAGCCGGCGCGGTGACCCATGATCTCGACGACGATGATGCGGTGGTGGCTGTGCGCGGTGCTGTGCAGGCGGTCGATGGCCTCGGTGGCGATACCCAGCGCGGTGTCGAAGCCGAAGGTGATGTCGGTGCCGAAGACGTCGTTGTCGATGGTCTTGGGCAGGGTGATGACGTTGAGCCCTTTTTGTTTCAGGCGCAGTGCGTTCTTGATCGTCCCGCCGCCGCCCAGGCAGACCAGGCAGTCGAGATGATTGTCGTGGTAGTTGCCGACGATGGCGTCGGTCATGTCGAGCACCTTGCCGCCCACCGGCATCTTGTGCGGCTTGTCGCGGCTGGTGCCGAGGATGGTGCCGCCGCTGGTGAGGATGCCCGAGAGCTGGCCACCGGAAAGCGACATGGTGCGGTTTTCCATGAGGCCGCGAAAGCCGTCGCGGAAACCGATGATGTGCATGCCATGATGGCCCATGGCGGCCTTGCCGACGCCGCGGATGGCCGCGTTGAGGCCGGGGCTGTCGCCGCCGGCGGTGAGAATGCCAATATGCTGGGTCATGTGCGCCTCCTGGTTGAGTGGCGCATTGTCCGTCAATTGCCGGCCATTGCGCCAATGAGGGCATGCGATAATCACATAAACACACTGGATTAAAACCATGACCCGTCCCCATAACGACAACTTCCTGCGCGCCCTGCTGCGCGAGCCGGTGGATCGCACCCCTCTGTGGCTGATGCGGCAGGCGGGCCGCTATCTGCCCGAATACAACGAGACGCGCCGCCGCGCCGGCAATTTCCTCGCGCTGTGCAAGAACCCCGGCTACGCCTGCGAGGTGACGCTGCAACCGCTGGCGCGTTACGACCTTGACGCCGCCATCCTGTTTTCCGACATCCTCACCGTGCCCGACGCGATGGGCCTGGGCCTGTATTTCGCCGATGGCGAGGGGCCGAAATTCGAGCGGCCGCTGCGCGAGGAATGGGCGATCCGCGACCTGACCGCGCCCGACCCCTACGACCATTTGCGCTACGTGCTGGATGCGGTGGCGGAAATCCGCCGCGCCTTGAATAACAGCGTGCCGCTGATCGGCTTTTCCGGTTCGCCGTTTACGCTGGCCTGCTACATGGTCGAAGGCGGCGGCTCGACCGACTTCCGCAGCGTCAAGACCATGCTCTATGACCGGCCCGATCTCCTGCACCACATCCTCAAAGTGAATGCCGAAGCGGTGACGAATTACCTGAATGCCCAGATCGAGTCTGGCGCGCAGGCGGTGCAGATTTTCGATACCTGGGGCGGCGCGTTGTCACATGCCGCCTATCGCGAGTTTTCGCTGGAATACATGCAACGCGTGATTTCAGGCCTCAAAAAGACCCACGACGGCGAGCGGATTCCCTGCATCGTCTTCACCAAGGGCGGCGGCCAGTGGCTGGAAGCCATAGCCGATACCGGCTGCGATGCCGTCGGCCTCGACTGGACCACCGACATCGGTGACGCGCGCCGGCGTGTCGGTGACAAGGTCGCGCTGCAGGGCAATTTCGACCCGATGGCGCTGTTCGCCTCACCCGCCGCGGTGGCGGCCGAAGCCACGCGCATCCTTGACAGCTATGGTGCGGCGGGTTACGGCAACACAGGCCACGTCTTCAACCTCGGTCACGGCATCAACCAGCACACCCCGCCGGAAAATGTGTCGGTGCTGGTCGAGACAGTTCATGGTTATAAAAACAAATGATGCTCAGTGGAATTCCTCTGGTGGCAAAGCAGTCCGGCGACCACCCTCGCCAAGCCCCGCCGTTACAGGGTTTTGACGGGGTGCAAATAGTTGACTTACTCACAGAATGTTGATCTCAAGAATTATTGACCCAGTCATGACCATAATCGCGGCGCAACTACCTATCCCACTGTTTTATAGTGAATATATTTATATTTAGTGTTACGTTAGTATGACTCAGGCGCTATCAGCGCGAAATTCTGGGTATTTTTTGCGGGATTACTCACAAAGTTATCCACAAACCCGCGGATGGCTAAAAATCGCTTTGCCGCCAAGCGATTAAGTTAATTAGCGAATAATTATTCTAAAGAACAGCGCTAACTTGAATTGCCCCCCACGCTCGCAAACCCGGCTCGCTGCCCCCACGGGGGGCGCATGCCTCCTTGGGGCGGCCCGGCGGAGGCATGTAGCCCATGACCATCCTCCAAGTCGCCCTTGATGTGCCGCTGCCGCGCCTGTTCGACTATCGGCTGACGGGTGAAAGCCAGGGCAGCCTGATTGGGCGATTGGTGAAAGTGCCGTTTGGTCAGGGCGTCAAGTTTGGCGTGGTGGTCAATGAAGCCGCCACCAGCGACCACCCCGACGCGAAACTCAAATCCGCCGAACTCATCGACAACCTGCCCGCGCTACCGGCCGACTGGCTGGCGTTGTGCCAGTTCTGCGCGCGCTATTACCACTATCCGCTCGGCCAGGTCATGGCCTTCGCCCTGCCGCCGCTGCTGCGTAAAGGGAAAACACCGCGCATTACCAAGCCAAAGCATGAAAGCGCCGTCCCGCCAGCGCCGACTTTCAACACAGCCACCCCGGATCAAGCCGCCGCCATCGACGCCATTCTTGGCGCAACCGGTTTCCAGACCTTCCTGCTCCACGGCGTCACCGGCAGCGGCAAGACCGAGGTTTATCTGCGCGCCATCGCGGCCGTGCTCGAACGCGGCGGGCAGGCGCTGATGCTGGTGCCGGAAATTGCCCTGACGCCCCAGCTTGAATCCAGAGTAAGCGCCCGCTTTCCTGGTACTCACGTCGTCTCCGCGCATAGCGGCGTAGCGGACGCGGCGCGGGCGCGCGCCTTCCTCGCCGCGCTGGAAGGTCGCGCCGCCATCGTGCTCGGCACGCGGCTCTCGGTATTCATGCCGCTGCCGCGGCTGCAACTGATTGTCGTCGATGAAGAGCACGACGCCTCCTTCAAGCAGCAAGACGGCTTGCGTTACTCGGCCCGCGACGTAGCGATCTTTCGCGCCCGGCAGCGCGACATTCCCATCGTGCTGGGCTCGGCGACGCCTGCGCTGGAAACGTTTCACCATGCCGCCAGCGGCCGTTACACCAAACTCGACCTGCCGCTCCGGGCCGTTGCCGCCGCCATGCCCACGGTGACGACGATCGATACGCGCAAGCAGAAACTGCAGGATGGCCTCTCAGCAGAGATGATTTCCGCCATCGGCGAGCGCTTGGGGCGAGGCGAACAAAGCCTGATCTTCCTCAACCGCCGCGGCTACGCCCCGGTGCTGGCCTGCCCGGCCTGCGGCTGGATTTCGCACTGCCGGCGCTGCGCCGCCAATCTCGTCTTGCATCTCGCCGACCGTCGGCTACGCTGTCACCACTGCGGGCTGGAAGTGATGATTCCGCATGCCTGCCCCGACTGCGGCAACCTTGATCTGCAACCCTTCGGGCGCGGCACCCAACGGCTCGAAGCCAGTTTGGTCGAACGCTTTCCGACGGCGCGCATCCTGCGCATCGACCGCGACTCGGCGAGTTCGCCACAGAAATGGCAGACGCTGCTGGCGACCATCCACGCGGACGGCGCGGACATCCTCGTCGGCACGCAAATGCTCGCCAAGGGGCATGACTTCCCCAAACTCACACTGGTCGGCGTGGTCGGCGCCGATGCCGCCCTGTTCGCCGCCGATTTCCGCGCACCGGAACGCCTGTTCTCACAATTGATGCAGGTGGGCGGCCGCTCCGGACGCGCCCATCTGCCCGGCGCGGTGCTGATCCAGACCGAATACCCCGACCACCCGCTCTATCGCGCCCTGATCGACCACGATTACGCTGCCTTCGCCAACGAACAACTGGCCGAACGCCAGGCCGCCGGCTTCCCGCCCTTCGCCTTTCAGGCGCTGCTGCGCGCCGAAGCGCCCGAAATTGCGCAAGCGCTCGAATTCCTGGGTACGGCGGTCGCCCGCGCCGAAGAGCTCGGGGCGCCCGACATCATGCTCTACGACCCGGTGCCGATGCGCCTGGTGCGGCTGAAAAACCGCGAACGCGCCCAGTTGCTGGTCGAATCGCGGAGTCGTCCGGCGCTGCAAAACTTTCTCGCCGGCTGGATGACGCGCCTCTACGCCTGCAAAACCCCGCGCGAGCTGCGCTGGCATCTGGATGTCGATCCGCAGGAATTCTGAAAGTCGGCGCTGGCGGGACGGCGTCAGCCGGGCCGCCGCGTTGATGGGGACGGCGCTCAGGATGATCGGGTACGCCGCGAATCCAGAATGAACCACAGCCAGCCCGCCGTCTGCAACACCAGCAGACCGGCGAGGCTGGCGCGGTAGGCCGAGGCCGGATCGCTGCCGAGCGCCTGAAAACCATCGACCGCCACGCCGAACAGCCACTGGATGCCGAAGGCGCCGACAAAGGCGCCCAGGTTGAGCGCGGTATTGGCGCGCCCGGCCAGGGTGAGCGGAAATGCGCCGGTCAGCAGCGCATAGGCGAGGTTGCCCACCGAAAACACCAGGCCCAGCGCCGGCCAGAGCAGCCAAGTGGGGGCAAGATCGAGGACGATGCCGAGCATGACCAACAGGCCGCCGCCCATGCCGAAGGCGAGCAGGCGCGCCGGCGGCAAACCGGCCCGCGCCAGCCGCGTGACGAGAAAGGCGATGGCGAGAAAACCGGCAAGCTGCGCGCCGGCCATCAGCAGCAGATGAAAGGCCGCCACCTCGCGTGTCGCGCCATTCACCGTCATCAACCAGGGCACCGCCCAGAGGCCCTGCAGGGCCATGAAGCCGCCGACGATGAAGGTGGTCTGCGGCGCGAAACGCCAGAAGGCGCGGCTGCCGAAGATGGCCGCCAGGCCGGCCAGTTGCTGGCGGAGGCTTTCCTTCGCGACGCCGCTCGCCTTTTCTGGCGTGGTGTAGATCAGTCCGGCGACCACGAGCGCAATCGCGGCCAGCGCGAAGAAGATGCCGCGCCAGCCGAGCACCGGCATCAGCGCGGAGAGCGGCGAACTGGCGGCCAGCGCGCCAAGACCGCCGGCGGCCATGATCGCGGCGTTGAGCGAGGCCTGCCGTTCAGGGGGAAACCACAGCGAAAACGCCTTGAAGCTCGCCATCAGGCAGGCGGAAACGCCCAGGCCGATCAGGGCGCGGCCCAGGGTGAGTTGCGGCAGGCTCTCGCCCAGCGCGAAGAGCGCGCAACCCGCCGCGCAAAACAGCAGCAGTGCCGCTTCGACGCGACGCGGACCATAACGGTCGAGCAGGATGCCCAGCGGCAACTGGAAGGCGCCAAAGGCGAGCAGGTAGGCGGAAGTCAGCAGACCCAGGTCGGCGGCGGAAAGGCCGAGATCGCTCCGCAACTCCGGCGAGATGACGGCATTGGCGTTCCGCAGCAAATAGGAGAGGAAATAGCCTGCCGCAAAGGGCGCGAAAACGCGCTGCCAGAGGTTGATTGACGGCATGGGATTCAGCTTACGCCGTGTTCGGCAAGAAAGGTTTTCACCCAATGATCGCCGCGCGCTCCGGAAAACCTTCCCTTGATCTCACCGCTGCTGAACAGCAGCACGGTGGGAAAGCCCTTGAGGCCGTAACGGCCGGCCAGCTTCATGTTGTCGCCGTCATCCACCTCGACCTTGGCGAGTTTGATCCGGCCGCCCAACGCGGTGGTGACGCGCTCCAAAACCGGCGTCAGAGCGACGCAGGGCGGGCACCACTCGGCCCAGAAGTCGACGATGACGGGCTGGGTGCGCGAGGCTTCGATGACGGCGGTCTCGAAACCGGCGAGGTCGGTGTCGCAGATCATATTGTTTTCGGGTTCATGAGCGGGAGCAATTGTACGGACACATAACTCCCCCTGTGATGTGGCGATGTACTGCGATTGAACAATGAAAAGTCGGCGGCGGGCGGGCTTTCCACCACCCGCGCGCCGCTATTGAATGGGCGCGGCGAAAAACTTTGACCACCGCCGCGGGGCGGTGGCTGGGGGTGGAGGACGCTTGGATTATCCGACCTGATCGCCCGCGTAAGGATTGCTGGCGCGTTCCTCGCCGAAGGTGGAATTCGGCCCGTGGCCGGGAACGAAGGAAAAATCATCGCCCAGCGGAAAGAGCTTTTCACGGATGGAGTGGATCAATTCGGTCGGGTTGCCGAGCGGAAAATCCGTGCGGCCGATCGAGCCGGCGAACAGCACGTCGCCGACGAGGGCGAGCTTCGAGGGCTTATGGATGAACGACACATGCCCCGGCGTGTGACCCGGGGTGTGCAGCACATCGAGCGTGAGGCCGCCCACCGCCACCGTGTCGCCATCTTCCAGCCAACGGTCGGGGGTGAATGCCGGCGTCGGCGGAAAACCGAACATGCCGCACTGTTCGGGCAGTTGCTCCAGCCAGAAGGCATCCGCACGCTGCGGGCCTTCCACCGGCACATTGAGGTGCTTGGCGAGCGCCACCGTGCCGCCGACGTGATCGATATGGCCGTGCGTGAGCAGCAGCTTTTCGACCTTGAGGCGGTTTTCCTTGATGACGTCGAGAATGGCCTCGACATCGCCGCCGGGATCGACCACCGCCGCCTGACGGGTGGCCGGGTCCCAGAGAATGGTGCAGTTTTGAACCAGGGGGGTGACGGGGAGAATGAGGTAGTCCATTGGTTTATCAGTGAGCCATGAGGGAAATTCCCGCCAGCAGAATGCCGGCGAGGATGAACAAGCCGATGATGATCGCCTTCCACGGCGTCGGTTTTTCGGCGTAGGGGTCGGTCAACGAACTTTCGGCGCCCTTGGGCAGCGCGGCGAGCTGGGTCAGCGAGGTGCCGAAGGGAATATTGATGCGCGCCCGGGCATTCACCGCCCAGCCGTTGGCGTCGAGCAGCGGCCCGAGGTTGCGGGCGCGCAGTTTGAACCAGGCGATCGCCACGGCCGGGCCGGAGATCATGAGCAGCAACCCTGCCAGTACCAGCGGAAACTGCCAGGCCTTGAGGCCGAGCAAGCCGGTGAGCGTGGCCGCGAGCGCCGTGCCGATGGCGCCGACGGCCAGGCCGATAGCGGCGAAAATGCCGGCGAACTTGCCGACATCGAAGGGCGCGGCGGGCGGCTTGGCGGGCGCTTCGGCTGCCTTGCCGACCGCGCCGGCCACGCCGGTCAGCTTGCTGTCGACCGCGCCGGCCTTGCTGGCGGCAAATTTCTGCAACTGTTCGGACACCAGCCGCGCCAGTTTTTTGTAGGGCGACCAGAAGGCCTGCCGCAGACTGATCGGATGATCGACGATCCTGGTGATCGTCGCGTCCCAGTCATTGCCCTGCCGGTCATAGAACACGCCGTTCCTGCCG
>JAUXNZ010000214.1 GCA_030682595.1 Rhodocyclaceae bacterium
CCTGGTAGCGCGGCTGGTTGAGCACGAAATCCTTCTTCAGCGGCCGGTGCGTGCAATCCATGCCGGGCTGGCCGGTGTCCTCGTAACGCCACTCGTCGAACAGGTAGGGGCCGAAGCCGGAGCGCTTGATCGACTTGAGGAACTGTTTGGGGATGATCGCGTCGGTATCGACGTTGGCGCGGTCGAGCGGGCAGACCAGGCCATTGAGTTGAGTGAATGGTTTCATGATTAAAACTCGCGAATATCTACAAAATGGCCGGCGATGGCGGCAGCGGCGGCCATCGCGGGGCTGACGAGGTGGGTGCGGCCGCCCGCGCCCTGGCGTCCCTCGAAGTTGCGGTTCGAGGTCGAGGCGCAGCGCTCGCCCGGCGCCAGGCGGTCGGCGTTCATGGCCAGGCACATCGAGCAACCGGGCTCGCGCCACTCGAAACCGGCGGCGACGAAGACCTTGTCCAGCCCTTCGGCCTCGGCCTGGCGCTTGACGATGCCCGAGCCCGGCACGACGAGCACCTGCTTGACGCTGGCCGCCTTTTGCCGGCCTTTGGCGACAACCGCGGCGGCGCGCAGGTCTTCAATCCGGGAATTGGTACAACTACCGATAAAGACCTTGTCGACCGGGATGGCGGTGATCGGCGTGTCGGCGGCGAGGCCCATGTAGTGCAGCGCGCGCTCGATGCCGGCGCGTTTCTGCGGATCCGCCTCATTGGCCGGATTCGGCACGCGCCCACCCACGGCCAACACCTGCTCGGGCGAGGTGCCCCAGGTCACCTGCGGCTGAATGCTCGCGGCATCGAGTGCGACGACAGCATCGAACTTAGCGTCGGCGTCGGTCGTCAGCGTGCGCCAGTAGGCGACCGCCCTGTCCCAGTCGGCACCCTTGGGCGCCAGCGGACGGCCCTTGAGATAATCGAAGGTCTTGTCGTCGGGCGCGATGAGGCCGGCGCGCGCGCCGCCCTCGATGGCCAGGTTGCAGACCGTCATGCGGCCTTCGATCGACAGGTCACGAATCGCGGCACCGCCGAACTCGATGGCATAACCCGTGCCGCCGGCCGTGCCGATCTTGCCGATGATGGCCAGCGCGATGTCCTTCGCCGTCACGCCAGCGCCGACTTTTCCGTCCACTTTGATCAGCATGCGTTTGGAACGTTTGGCGACCAGCGTCTGCGTGGCAAGCACGTGCTCGACCTCGGAGGTGCCGATGCCATGCGCCAGCGCGCCGAAGGCGCCGTGCGTCGAGGTGTGGCTGTCGCCGCAGACCACGGTCATGCCGGGCAGCGTCGCGCCGTTTTCCGGGCCGATCACATGGATGATGCCCTGGTTGGCATGCTTGAACGGAAAATACACCAGCGCGCCGAAGTCCTTGATGTTGGCGTCGAGCGTCTCGATCTGCAAGCGCGAGATCGGGTCCTTCAGGCCGCTATCCGCATCGTCCCAGTGGTCGGTCGGCGTGTTGTGGTCGGCCGTGGCGACCACGCTGCTCGCGCGCCACGGCTTGCGGCCGGCGATGCGCAGCCCCTCGAAAGCCTGCGGGCTGGTCACCTCGTGCATCAGGTGGCGGTCGATGTAGATCAAACACGTCCCGTCGCTCTCCTCGCGGACGACGTGCGAATCCCAGAGTTTGTCGTAAAGCGTCTTGCCGGTCATGGCGGTCTTTCCTCGTTCGGATAATGACGCATCCTAGCGAAACCTGGGTACCCTAACAAGGAGGTTGTTTATACTAGTACCAGCACTAATACCTTAGGAACCGATCATGGATACCCGTCGCAAGGAACTCGGCGAATTTCTTAGCACATTGCGCGGCCGGCACGCGCCGGAAGAATTCGGCTTCCCCGCTGGCAGCCGACGCCGCGCGCCCGGGCTGCGCCGCGAGGAAGTCGCGCAACTCGCCGGTATCAGCCCCACTTGGTACGCGTGGATCGAGCAGGGACGCAGCGTCAATGTCTCGGCCGACGTACTCGCCCGCCTCGCGCAGGGTCTGCACCTGACACCGAGCGAGCGCGCCTACCTGTTCGAGCTGGCCGGCCGGCGCGATCCGCTCGACGCGCCGCCGGACGTCGATACCGTCTCCGCCACGCTCATCGCGCTACTGCGCGACATCAAGGTACCCGCCTATCTCATGGGGCGCAGCTGGAACCTGCTGGCATGGAACAAGCCCGCCGAGAAACTCTTCGCCGGCTGGCTCGACCAGCCACCCTCACCCGGCGAAGCGCCGCGCAATCTGCTGCGCTTCGTCTTCCTGCACCCGACCGCGCGCAGCCTGATCGTCGACTGGGAAGCACGCGCGCGGCGCATCACGGCGGAGTTCCGCGCCGACTGCCGCAACCGGCTCGATGAGCCGGCCGTGCAAAGCCTGATCGCGGAACTGCGGCAGGAAAGCCCGGACTTCGCCCGCTTCTGGAAACAGCACGACGTGCTCGAACGCCAGGGCGGCACGCGCGCCTTCAACGACCCGAAACGCGACATCGTGACCTATCAGCAGGTCACGCTCCATCCCGTCGACCAGGAACACATCAAGCTGGTGCTGCTGAAACCGGATAGCTGAGCAGAAAAATGTAAGTCAGTCTTTGCGAGACGGCAGGTTGGTGCCCACTGCCGCCATTCGGCGCCTTCAAGGTTCAACGGCAGGTAACCGAGTCGAGCAGTCGCTCGACGGGGCCACTCACCTCACGGGAGCCATTCCCCACTCGGCGACACCCTCCGGCAGGTGGATTGCCTCGAAACCTTTTTGCCTGAGCAACTCGACGGCGTCCTTCGCCATCAGGCAATACGGGCCACGGCAATAGGCAACAATGGTTTTGTCCTTAGGCAACTCCGAGAGTTGCGACTTGAGCTTATCGATCGGCATCGATTGTGCGTAAGGCAAGTGCGCCGCTTCGAACTCCTCGGTTGGACGAACGTCGAGCACAATCACCTCGCCCTTGCGTGCCGCCCTGACCAGCGCGTCGCGATCCTTGGGCTTCAGCTCCTTGGGAGCATTCGTGATTTGGGTGAGCGCCATTTGCAGCTCAACCAGTCGGTCTTCCGCCAGTGAGCGAATCGCCACCCAGAACTCGGCAACCTCACGGTTGGCAATCCGATAATAAATGTTCTTGCCGCTGCGCTCGGTCTCGACCAGATGAGCCGAGCGCAGCTCGCGCAAATGTGCGCTGGCCAGCTTCATACTGATTGCCGCCTCCCTGGCCAGGGTTTCAACCGTCTTTTCCCCCTGGCAAAGCAGTTCGATCAATTCAAGCCGTTTCGGGCTGCTGGACGCCTTGCCGATGCGGGCCACCTGCTCATACAGGATGTCCTTGACGCGACGGGTATCGATTTTCGTGGAAGCCATGGTGCGAATCTTATCGGAGGATTGTTGACAGGTCATCCACTTGTGAATACATTAGTCTAACAGTCGTTAGAATGTTAATCTATCAGGAGGCGTTCATGATCAAGTCGCTTGTCGTTACAGTCGTATTGGTTTTCAGCGCCCGGGGGCAAGTGACATGACCGCGACCTTGTTCATCCTCAACGACTCACCCTACGGCACCGAACGCAGCTACAACGGCCTGCGTCTCGCCAAGGCGCTCGCGAAGCAGCCCGATCAACAAGTGCGCGTGTTCCTCATGGGCGATGCCGTCGCCTGCGCCAAGGCCGGCCAGAAGGTGCCGGAAGGCTATTACAACGCTGGCGACATGGTGAAGATGGTCGCGGCGACTGGTGTGGTCGGCCTATGCGCCACCTGTCTCGCTGCACGCGGCATAACGGACGACGAACTGGTGCCGGGTGCCTTGCGCAAGACGCTTGTCGACCTGGCGGCCTGGACCGCCGAGGCGGACAAGGTGCTGGTGTTCTGACGGTGTTGATCCTCGCCATCCTCGCCGGCGCTGCCACCGGTATCGTGCTTGGCCTGTTCGGCAGCGGCGGTTCGATCATCGCCATGCCGGCACTGATGCTTTTGCTCAATGTCGAGGCAAAATCAGCCATTGCCATGAGCCTTGGCATTGTCGCCGTTACCGCGACGATCACCGCCTGGGATCACTGGCGGCGGCATAACGTCGATGTGCGCGTGGCGGCGGTGTTCGGGTTGTTCGGCATCATTGGCACCTTCGCCGGCGCGAAAGTCGGCGTCGTCACGCCGGTGGTCGTGCAGCTCGTGCTGTTCGCGCTGGTGATGTACGCGGCGGCGTGGAAAATGCTGAAGCCGACGCTGGTACCGCAACTTTCTGGCGCGGGAGGCCTGCCGCCGCCGGAACGGAACGTCGAGGTACGCATGGGCCACATTGCCGCCCACGGCATCGGCGTCGGCGTGCTGACCGGCGTGGTCGGCGTCGGCGGCGGCTTCCTCATCGTGCCGGCGCTGGCGCTGCTCTCGGGTCTGCGTATGAAACTCGCCAGTGGCACCTCGCTAGCCATTGTCGCCGCCAAGTCCTACGCGGGCTTCTGCGGCTACCTCGGCGCGGTAGCCATCGACTGGAGCATCATGGGTTCGTTTACCGCCGTCACCATCGCCGGAAGCTTCGCCGGCACCCGCATCGCCCATCGTTTCTCGCAGGAAACGCTCAAGCGCGGCTTCGGCGGTTTTCTGGTGATCGTCGCCACCTACATCCTGATCAAGAGCACGCTATGAGTCCGGTCAAGGTGATTTCCCAGCAGCCGCCCGGCGGGCGCTGCACGCTCTACACCCGCTACGCCGACGCCATCGCGGAAACGCTCGGCTGGTCGCATCGCATCGTCCATGACGAATGCCGCGACGCCCACGGCGACGGCTTCCCGAGCCTGTGGATACGCGATATCGCCATCCAGCCGGACGACGGCGTAATCCTGTCTCCCGACGACATCTGCACCTTTTTGCGCCAGCAGGGCGAACCGGAAAAGCGCATCGATACCCTCCGGATCCGCTTGCGGGTTATCCTCGACGACTTTCTGGAAAACTGGAATCCGGGTACATGACACTGACGTCCGCCTCGCCGAAACACAACGTATTGCGCCTCGCCATCAGCCAGGCGCTGATGCTTTCCGCCATTGTCATGTCGATGGCGGTAGCCGGCATCCTCGGCGCGCAACTCGCGCCCGACGTTGGGCTGGCGACGCTCCCCATCGCCGCGATGGTGGTCGGCGTGGCGCTCGCCTCGCTGCCGGCCGGGCTGCTGATGCGCCGCATCGGCCGCCGCCCCGGTTTCCTGTTCGGCGCGACGGTCGGCGTGGGCGCCAGCCTGCTCGCCGCCTATGCCCTGCATGTGCAATCCTTCGCGCTGTTCGTCCTCGGCCACTTGCTGCTCGGCGCCTATCAGGGCTTCGCCAACTACTACCGCTTCGCTGCCGTCGAGGCCTCCGCGCCGGCGCAGGCCAGCCGGGCGATTTCGCTGGTGGTGGCAGGCGGCATCGTCGCCGCCTTCCTCGGGCCGCAGATCGGGCAGTGGGGACGCGACTGGTTTCCCGCGCAACTGTTCGTCGGCGCCTACCTGATCCAGGCGGCATTGAGCGTGGCCGCGCTTTTCCTGCTCGCTGGCCTGCGCCTGCCCGCCGTGGCGTCCACGCAAGCAGGCGACGCGCGCCCGCTGGGCGAGATCGTCCGGCAGCCCGCGCTGCTCATGTCGATCTTCGGCGCCTCGGTCGGCTACTCGGCGATGATCATGGCCATGACCGCCACGCCGCTCGCCATGCTCGGTTGTGGTCTGCCGGGCACGAGCGTGACGCCCGTCATCCAGTGGCACGTCGTCGGCATGTTCGCCCCGTCCTTCTTCACCGGCAACCTAGTCAAACGCTTCGGCGCGCCGCGCATCATGCAGATCGGCTTCGTCCTGCTGCTCGGCCACGTCGCCATCGCCGTGTCGGGCCTCGAATTCCCGCACTTCCTGTCGGCGCTGATCCTGCTCGGGCTGGGCTGGAACTTCGCCTTCATCGGCGGCACTGCATTGCTGACACAGACCTACCGACCCGCCGAGCAACTGAAGGTGCAGATGGTGAACGAGTTCGTCGTCTTCGGTCTCGTCGCCGTGGCTTCGCTTTCCGCCGGCTGGCTTTATGCGCGCTTCGGCTGGGTACTGCTGAATCTGTCGATGGTGCCGCTGCTGGTCGTCGCGCTCTTGGCGGCCAGCCGCATGGCGCGCGCCGGACAGGCCGCGCCGGTGCCGGCATGAAAACTCCGAACCCCCGGCGACTTGTCGGCCTGATCCGCTCGCTGCCATGAACGATCCAATCTATCTTGACTACAACGCCACCACCCCCATCGCCCCCGAAGTCGCGGCTGCGATCCGGCCATGGCTGGAAACGGATTTCGGCAATCCATCGTCCAGCCATGTCTACGGGCAGCGCGCCCATGCGGCGGTCGAACAGGCGCGGACCGAAGTCGCCACCCTGATTGGCGCACAATCCGGTGAAATCGTTTTCACCGGCAACGCCACGGAAGCAAATAATCTCGCGCTGCTGGGCATGGCGCGTGCTTTATCGGAGAAGCGCCACATAATCGTCAGCGCCGTCGAGCATCCGGCGGTCATGCAGCCGGCGTTGCATCTGCGCGAACTTGGCTGGGACGTCTCCGTCGTGCCGGTGGATGGGACGGGGCGTGTCGATGCCGCAGCCGTGGTCCAACGCCTGCGGCCCGATACGGCGCTGGTATCGGTAATGCTCGCCAACAACGAGGTCGGCACGTTGCAGCCGATTGCCGAAATCGCCGCGCTGGCACGCGCCAACGGTAGCCTGATGCACACCGATGCCGCGCAGGCAGCGGGCAAACTGCCGGTGAATGTCGATGCGCTCTGCGTCGATCTGCTGACGCTTGCCTTCCACAAGCTCTATGGCCCGAAGGGCATCGGTGCGCTTTACGTGCGGCAGGGTACGCCGCTCAAGCCGATCCTGTTCGGTGCCGGACAGGAACATGGACTGCGGCCAGGGACAGAGAACGTCGCCCTGATTGTCGGCGCTGGCGAGACGGCGCGACTGGCACACGCACGCCTGCCCCAGATCACCCGGCACCTGCATGCGATGCGCGAACAGCTCTGGCAGCTTTTGTCTGAGGGCGTACCTGGCCTGCTGCTCAACGGGCATCCGGAACATCGCCTGCCCAACACGCTGCATGTTTCCTTCCCCGGCGTATCCGGGCGAGACTTGCTGGCAGCCGCGGAGGAAACCGTAGCCGCCTCGGTCGGATCGGCATGCCATTCCGATCAGGATGCGGTCAGCGGTGTCCTCGCGGCCATGGGCCTCGACGCTCGGCGTGCCAAAGGTGCCGTTCGTTTGTCGACCGGATTTACGACCACCATCAAGGACATCGAAACCGCTGCGGATTCGCTCATTTCTGCATACTTAGAGCAATAGGCTTCATTTCGCGGTATTCGGCTCCCTGGCGCTGCACGCCTTCGTCTTTGCTTTTGTTGGTGGCAACCACCTGACCTGGCTCTCCCGAAAGCCGGATGTGCCGAAAGTCGAAAGAAGCGCCATCATTCTGAACGTCGTGCCAAGGGCCCCGGAGAAAAGTCCCGCCAAGCCCACCCCTCGCACGCAAGCACCGGCGACTGCCCCCGCTGCTGTCATTGCAACCCAGGCACGGCAAAATAACACGGCGACGACACCCGTCACGCAGCGTCAACTGGCAACCCAGTCAGTCTTGGCGAGACGGCAGTCGCCACACGACGGTGGCGCCGACCAGCATGGCGCCGAGCACGAGGCCCTGCAGCCAGGGCGTTTCCGCGAAGAACCAGATCGAGAAGCTGGCGGTGAGCGCCATGGTCGCGAGGGCGATGCGCTTGACGCGCGGCGCGACGCTGTGGTGCTGTTCCCACTCGCGCAGGATCGGCCCGAAGGTACGGTTGCGCAGCAGCCATGCATGGGCGCGCGGCGAAGCGCGCATGTAGCACGCGCCCGCGAGCAGCACGAAGGGCGTGGTGGGCAGTCCGGGCACCACGATGCCGATGATGCCGAGCAGCAGTGCGAGGGTGCCCGCGACCCACAGCACAGGGCGCAGCCAGCGGTGGGTTTCCCGCTTATCCGACATGCTGCAATTATTGTTTGTGACCGGTGGCTTCGCTGATGATGCGCGCGGCAGTTTCGGCGGCCTTGCTCGTATATTTGGCGCAGCGCTCGCCCAGGCGCTGTTCGCGGAATAGCGCTTGCCCCTCCCGCGTGTTGAGGTCGCAGCCCAGCAGCACGTGACAATCCCGACCACCGAATTCCTGCTCGAACTCGCGCATGAGGCGCTGCGTGGCCTCGTAGGATGGCTGGACCGACTGACTGGGTTCCGCGCAGTAAAGGCCGGAGGCAAAGGAATCCTCGGCTGACCTCTGGACGTTCAGAACGAATTGGGATTTCACATTTCCTCCGGCACGAAGATGCGGCGTCGTTCAATCATGCGGACATGGCATCAGCCTGCTCCCTGCCGAGCTATAAACCCCGGGCCTTGAAGCGCTGGCTGACCGAGCACATCCTCACTGCCGACGGGCGGCTGGGCACTTATCTCCTCTCGCAGGCGATGTAGCCAGCGTCACGCTTAGTGCAGCGATACCGCGTGATCGAGAATGGTCTCGTAGGAATCGATGAAATCCCCCAATTCTTCCTCGTCGTGTTGTTGCGTCAGGAATTCCTTGAATTCGAAGCGCGTGCGTTCGGCCGTCGCGCCACGCAACAAACCCATCCGGCCATTGCGCTTGTCGAGGATCTCCAGGGCGTCGTGTCCCGGATAATCGATCACGTACAGTTGCGGGTTGTTGAACAGGACATTCATGGCGGTACCTCCATTGGTGGTCTGACTGGAAGGTAAGGCCGATATTGCCGGATTCAATACAAGCGCCGTCCCGCCAGCGCCGGGTTTCTACTGCTGCTTTTCCCGGTCGCGCAGCAGCTTGTATTCGATCGAATCGACCAGCGCCTGCCACGAGGCGTTGATGATATCGGTAGACACGCCGATGGTGGTCCAGTTTTCCTGCTGATCGGTCGATTCGATCAGCACCCGCACCCGGGCGGCCGAGGCCTTGTCCGAATCAAGCACGCGCACCTTGTAGTCGGTGAGGCGGATTTCGCCGATGGCCGGATAGAGCCGCTCCAGCGCCTTGCGCGCGGCGCGGTCGAGCGCATTCACCGGGCCGTCGCCTTCCGCCACGGTGAGCACTTCCTGGTCGCCGACACGCACCTTGATGATCACCGACGAGTTCACATCGTTGACGGCCGGTTCGTTGGTGATCACCTTGAACTCGACCAGCTCGAAAAAGGGCGTGTAGCGGCCGAGCATCTTCCTGACGACGAGGTCGAAAGAGCTTTCCGCCGCCTCGAACTGGTAGCCCGCGTGTTCCAGTTCCTTAAGGCGTTCCATGATCTTGCGCGTTTCGGGCGAATCCTTGGAAAGCGTCGGGTCGATGGCGTTGATGCGCGCCAGGAGCGTGCTGCGCCCCGCCACCTCCGACATCAGCACACGGCGGCTGTTGCCGACGCGATCGGGATCGATGTGCTCGTAGGAGACCGGGTTCTTCACCACGGCGTCGATGTGCATGCCGCCCTTGTGCGCGAAGGCATGGCCGCCAACGTAGGGCGCTTTTTCATTCAGCGGCAGGTTGGCGATTTCGCTCACCGCGCGCGCTACCGCGGTCAGGTGGGACATCGCCGCATCGGGAATGCACTTGAAGCCGAGTTTGAGTTGCAGATTCGGGATGATCGAGCAGAGATTGGCATTGCCGCAGCGCTCGCCCAGGCCGTTGATCGTGCCCTGCACCTGCGTCGCGCCGGCCTGCACGGCGCGGATCGAATTCGCCACCGCCATTTCGCTGTCGTTGTGGCAGTGAATACCGATGGCGGCAGCGGGGAAGCACTGGTAGACGGCGCGGGTGATTTCGTAAATCTCGTCGGGGAAACTGCCGCCGTTGGTGTCGCACAGGCACAGGCTGTCGGCGCCCGCTGCAACGGCGGCGGCCAGCGTCTGCCGGGCATAGTCGGCGTTGGCCTTCCAGCCGTCGAAGAAATGTTCGGCGTCGAACACCACCTCCTTGCCCTGCTGCTTGAGGTAGCGCACCGTGTCGCCGATCATGGCGAGGTTTTCGTCCAGCGTGGCGCGGAGGATTTCCAGCACCTGATAGTCCCAGCTCTTGCCGAAGATGGCGATGGCGGAGGTGCCCGCCTTGAGCAGCGACTTCACGTTGGCGTCGTCGGCGACGCGCACGCCGACCTTGCGCGTCGCGCCAAACGCGATGATGCGCGCGTTCTGCAACTTGAGTGTCGAGACGCGGGCGAAGAACTCCAGGTCCTTCGGATTCGAGCCGGGATTGCCGGCCTCGATGTAACTCACGCCGAGCGCATCCAGTCGCTCGACGATCTTGAGCTTGTCCTCGACCGAATAGGAAATACCCTGCGCCTGCGCGCCGTCGCGCAGCGTGGAATCGTAAATGGCAATCTGTGTCATGGATATTCTGGTTGGTGCATCGCAGCACGAATTCTACAGGCTGCCCGCGCCATCCGTGTGGGGGCGGCGTGCCGGCTGGCGCCGACTTTTAGCGCAGCACCTCGATGGAATAGTCAGTGCGCGCCACCGTCTCGCCGACGATGGCTGACGCCGCGTAACCGGCATCGCACAGCCCGGCCAGCGCCGCTTGCGCCTGCTCCGGTTCAACGCCGAAAAACAGGCCGCCCGAGGTCTGCGGATCGAGCAGCAGCATCTTCAGGCTGTAGTCGAGTCCCGGCGCGAAGCGCACTTTATTTTCGACGTAGTCGAGATTGCGGAACATCGCGCCCGGCAGGCAGCCGGCTTCGGCCAGCGCATGCGCGCCGGCCAGCAGCGGCACCTGCGCGGCCTGTAGGCGCAGCGTCACGCCGCTCGCGTCGGCCATCTGCATGGCATGGCCCAATAATCCGAAGCCGGTGATGTCGGTGCCCGCCTTGACGTCGCAGGCCTGCATCACGTCGGCGCCGGCGCGGTTGAGCTGCTGCATTACCGCCAGCGCGGCACGGTAGTCGGCGTCCGCCGCCAGGCCGACGCGCTGCCCGGCAACGAGCGTACCGGTGCCGAGCGGCTTGGTCAGGATCAGCGCCAAGCCGGGACGCAGGCCGGCATTCGTGATCACGCGCCGCGGATGCACGATGCCGGTCACCGCCAGGCCGTACTTGGGCGGCCAGTCGTCGATGGTGTGGCCGCCGACCATCAGGCCGCCAGCCTCCAGCACCTTCTCCTGCCCCCCGGCGAGTATCTCGCCCAGCACTTCGAGCGGAATGCGCGTCGCCGGAAAGCCGACAATGTTCATTGCGGTGAGCACGCGACCGCCCATCGCATAGACATCGGAAAGCGCATTCGCGGCGGCGATGCGGCCGAACTCGCGCGGATCGGCGCACACCGGAGGGAAGAAATCGACCGTCTGAATCAGCGCGGTCTCGGCGTCGAGACGATACACGCCGGCATCGTCGTGGGTCGTGATATCCACCAGCAGGTCGGGGTTTGCCGGCTGGCGCAGACCCTTCAGCACCGCGGCGAGCCGGCCCGGCGCGAGCTTGGCGGAACAGCCGCCGGATTCGACCGTCGTCAGCAGATCGAAGCTTGCCGCGCTCACGGTGCGATGATCTTCCCGGCCTGCAACTGCACTTCGAGAATGGTCAGCATGCTCGAAATCGAGCCGACCCGGATTTCCGTCTTCTTCCGGTAAAAATCCACGCAGGTGCCGCAGAGCAGGATATTCACGCCGCGCCGTTCGAGTTCGCGCAATCCCGCGACATGCGGCGAGCCCTCGGCCGCCAGCAGGACAGCGCTGCTATACAGCAGCACATGAGTGGGCAGGGGCGTCGCTTCGGCAAGGGTGGCGAGCAGCCCATGCATGAGCATGCCGCCCAGCTCGGCAGACCCGCGCCCGACAGTGTCCCCCGCCAGGGTCACGACATAGGAACTTTCCATCCTGCCGCGCGCGGGCAGGCAGTAGGCCGCGGCATCGGGCGCCGCCAGCTCGGGCGCGATCTTGATGAAACGCACGGTGAACTCCGCGCCATCCTGGTCAATCCGCGGTGGCATGCCGTTGTCGCGCAGGAAGCGCTCGACGTTCCGGCAGGAAGTTTCATTATCGATACGCACGGCGATTGCCGTCCCCACGGCGCTGCCCTGCAATGCCTGCTTGGTCATGATCAGCGGTTTCGGGCACAGTTGCCCGCGTGCATCCACGGTGATTTCACTCATGGGGTTTCCCTGACATCAAAGGCGGCAGTTTAACCGCTAAATACCAGCGGTTTATCGGCAAGCCGTCTGCATGCTACATGCTGCGCCGGTACTGCCCCCCCACCTCGTAAAGCGCCGCGCTGATCTGGCCGAGCGAGGCAACGCGCACAGCCTCCATCAGCACGGTAA
>JAUXNZ010000219.1 GCA_030682595.1 Rhodocyclaceae bacterium
TCGGCGCCCAGACGATCCATTGCCATGTGGCAGAGTTCTTCGTGCGCGCGGTGCATCGGGTTCCGGGTTTGGAAAGCGACCACCTTGTTCCAGCCGCGCTCGGCGATTTCGTTGCGGATCTCGACCGCGGTGCGGAAGGTATCCGGGAATTCGCTCTGGAAATAGCTGAAGCTCAATACCTTGATCGGGCCGGAAACGGCGTAGCGACCAGCGGAGTTGAATGCCGCCACGCCGGGATGTGCCGGATCTGTCGTGCGATAGACCTTCTCGGTCATGAGGCGCATCTGGTCCTCGCTGACTTCCTCGATCGCTTGTACGTCCATGACGGCCAGAACCGGGTTCCCCTCGACATTGGGGTCGCGGAGCGCAATCCGCTTGTGGCCTTTGATGGCGCTGATGTCTTTGGTGAGATTCAAGACCGGCACCGGAAAGAAGAGGCCGCTGGCGGTCTTCATGTGTTCCGCGGCACCCAGGGCATCGGCCAGATTCATATAGCCGGTCAGGGGGTTGAAGTAACCCGACCCCATCATCACCGCGTTGGCGGCGGCGGCCGAGGAGAGCATCATCGAAGGCAGCGACGCAGCTTCATGTGTCAGCGCCCGATGCTGAACGTCGTCATACACGAACAGCGGGTTGAGTTGATCGGAACCGTGTGGCTTTATCACTGTTGATTCTCCTGTTAATGATTGGTTTTAGAGCCCGCAAAATACAATAAGCCCAATGGCGCTTCTATCAAATATACTTTTCGAACCTTGTCAATGACTAATTGTTGATGTCGAGGACAAAGTAGTGCGGAAAAGCGGGCTGTTTGATGTAGGTCAATCATTCTCGAAAAAACAATTGGCGTGGCTTATTCGTCAATCAAAAATCGGGATTATCCTGCCGTATTTAAGGTGGTAGCCTCCACGCGTTTCATGAGGAATTTGAAGCCTCCATGCCCCGCCGGAAGCGGATTCGCGATACGCCCCGGCCAAGGTAGGGCATGGAAGTCAAATGGACCGCTGATACTTACTTAGACAGCGGATTGTTAGCTAGCAAGGAGAAGAGGTAATGCCAACATTTGTTCGTACCGAGAAATGCGATGGCTGCAAGGGTGGTGACAAGACCGCCTGCATGTACATCTGCCCGCACGACCTGATGAAACTCGACAAGGATGGTTCAGAAACCGGTCATGCGATGAAGGCCTTCAACCAGGAACCGGAGCAGTGCTGGGAGTGCTATTCCTGCGTCAAGATCTGCCCGCAGGGCGCCATCGAATGCCGTCACTATGCCGACGTCGTTCCGCTGGGTGGTTCCGTGCAACCGATGCGTAGCGCCGACTCCATCATGTGGATGATCAAGTTCCGCAATGGCGTGGTCAAGCGCTTCAAGTTCCCTATCCGGACGACGGCCGAGGGCTCCATCGAGCCCTTCACCGGCAAGCCGATGCCGAAACTGGCCGACATCGCCACAACAGGGACATTTACCCTGGGCACGATGGGTGGCTATCGTTCGGGCAAGCCGGAAGAACTGATCCGTAAGTAATCTTTTAGAGGAACTGAAAAATGGCTGGAACATTTGAAAAACCGGAAGTTGTCCAGGAAGAGCTGGACATTCTGATGATCGGCGGCGGCATGGCCTGCTGCGGTACGGCATACGAAGTGATGCGCTGGGCCGAGGCCGTCAAGGCCGAAACGGGCAAGGACCTCAAGATCAAGCTGGTTGACAAGGCCGCGATGGACCGTTCGGGCGCCGTTGCCCAGGGCCTGTCCGCGATCAACACCTACATCGGCGACAAGCAGGATCCCGCCGACTACACCCGCATGATCTCCAACGACCTGATGGGTATCACGCGTGACGACCTGGCCTACGATGTGGGCCGCAACGTCGATGACTCCGTGCACCTGTTCGAAGAGTGGGGCCTGCCGATCTGGAAGCTTGACGCCGCTGGTGTTCGTCACGACGGCGCCGATGCCATCAAGGAAGGCATCCCATCGCTGAAAGACGGCGGTCAGCCGGTCCGTTCGGGCAAGTGGCAGATCATGATCAACGGCGAATCCTACAAGTGGATCGTTGCCGAAGCCGCCAAAAAGGCGCTCGGCCTCGAGCGCATCCAGGAGCGCGTGTTCATCGTTCACCTGATCAACGACAAGAACGATCCCTCCCGCATTGCCGGTGCTGCCGGTTTCTCGGTGCGCGAGAACAAGATCTACATCTACAAGGCCAAGGCTGTCATGCTGGCTGCCGGCGGTTGCGTCAACCTGTTCCGTCCCCGTTCCGTCGGTGAAGGTCAGGGCCGTGCCTGGTATCCGGTGTGGAATGCCGGTTCGACCTACGCGATGGCTGCCGAAGCCGGTGCCGAGCTGACCATGATGGAAAACCGCTTCGTGCCCGCCCGCTTCAAGGACGGTTACGGCCCGGTTGGCGCCTGGTTCCTGCTGTTCAAGGCGCGTGCCGCCAACGGTTATGGCGAAGACTACATGACCAAGAACAAGGAACTGCTGAACGACTATCCTCCCTACGGCAAGGCGAACGTTCCCGCTGCATGTCTGCGGAACCACCTGATGCTGAAGGAAATGAAGGAAGGCCGCGGCCCGATCATGATGGATACGGTCACCGCCCTTGCCAAGCTGCGCGAGACCCTGACGCCGAAAGAAGTCAAGCACCTCGAAGCCGAAGCCTGGGAAGACTTCCTCGACATGTCCGTCGGCCAGTGCGGTATGTGGGTTGGCGAGAACATCGAGCCCGAGAAGAATAACTCCGAGTTGATGCCGACCGAGCCCTACCTGCTCGGTTCGCACTCCGGTTGTTGCGGTATCTGGGCGTCCGGCCCGACCGATCTCGGCGCGCCGACCACCGAAGAGTACGACGTTCCGGGACACCTGCCGAAAGGCTGGAGCTGGGGCTATCGCTCCATGACCACCGTCAGTGGTTTGTTCACCGCCGGTGACGGCGTGGGCGCTTCTGGCCACAAGTTCTCTTCCGGTTCGCATGCCGAAGGCCGTCTGGCTGGCAAGGCGATGGTCAAGTACTGTCTCGACAATGCCGACTTCAAGCCCGAGCTTGACGAAACTGCCGAGCAGATCGCCGATGCAATCTGGAAGCCGGTGCGTACCTTCCTCGAGTTCAAGGACTACTCAACCGCCATCGACGTCAACCCCAACTACATCACGCCCAAGATGCTGCAGTTCCGTCTGCAGAAGATCATGGACGAGTATGTTGCCGGTGTTTCGACGTATTACAACACCAACGACAAGTTGCTGGCCATGGCCGAAGAGAAGCTCGAGTACCTGAAGGAAGACGCGCAGAAGATGCGTGCCAAGGACCTGCATGAACTGCTGCGCGCCTGGGAAAACTACCATCGCATCCTGACCGCCGAAGCGCACATGCAGCACATCATGTTCCGCCAGGAAAGCCGTTACCCCGGCTTCTACTATCGCACCGATAAGAACTTTATCGACGAAGAGAACTGGCATTGCTTCGTGAACTCGATCTACGACAAGAAGACCCACAAGTGGACCTGCTTCAAGCGCAAGCACGTCGACCTGGTCGACAAGACCAAGTTGTTCGCGCACTAAGCAAAGTATCATAGGTAACATGTAGCATTCAGGCCGGTAGCCTTTGGGCTGCCGGCCTGTTTTCATTGGAAGATTGCAAACCATAGTCGCTGAAAGGTTTTATATGTCAAAGCCCGATGTTCCTTTCCCCCAGAGTCCCGTCGTCCCGAATTTGATCGAGGCCGATCACGTCATTCAGTTTTCCTGCCACAAGGGAATCGGCTGCTGGAACGCGTGTTGCGCCAACATCGACATATCGCTGACGCCCTACGACATCCTCCGTTTGAAGAAACGCCTGGGAATGACTTCCACGAAGTTTCTCCAGGATTACACCGTCCCCCATGAAATGGAAAAAGAGGGCATCGCCGGCGTGAAATTCCGCTCGGTCGAAGGGGGCACGGCTTGTCGTTTCATGACGCCGGAAGGTTGTGCCGTCTATGAAGACCGCCCCACGGCATGTCGTTACTATCCGGTGGCGCTGTTGTCGATGCGCAACCAGGACGAATTCGTCGATCGCAATGCTTACGCCATGGTCAAGGAAGATCATTGCAAGGGGCACGAGGTCGACCGCCGTCTCACCATCGCCGACTATCGCAAGGAACAGGGCGTCGAGGAATACGACGAACTGGCACGCGGCTGGCGTCAGTTGATCCTGAAGAAGAAGTCCGCCGGACCCGCGATCGGCGCACCTTCGATCAAGAGCCGTCAACTGTTCTTCATGGCCTGCTATGACATCGATACCTTCCGTGCGCTGGTTCAGAGCGAGGCATTTAGCGAACTGTTTTTGCTGTCCGACGAGGAGTGGTCACGCATCCTCGGTGACGATGTCGAGCTGATGCAATTCGGCTTCCGTTACCTCAAGCAGGTGCTGTTCGGCGAGAACACCATTCCCCTTAACGAGGAAACCGCCAAGGTACGTCTTGAAAAGTGGCGTAACCGCGCGGCCGAAGTCGAGCGCGAGGCGGCAGAAAAGCGCGCCAAGTACGAGGCGGATATGCTGGCCGAGGGCATCGACGAAGAGGCTTCCGGACTCGCTTACTGTGCTGACGACAGCGGCAGTTGCGGCAAGGATTGAGCCTGAAAGCCTTGGTGATCTGATTTATCAGGAATGAAACCACTCGAACAGATCACGCCGCAACTCGCGGCGTTGGGCGAGGAGCCTTACTACCAGCCGGTCGGCGATGAGGTGGCGCTGTTCGATGCAGCGGCCACCAAGCGCTTGCCGGTGCTGCTGAAAGGCCCGACCGGCTGCGGCAAGACACGTTTTGTCGAGTATATGGCGTGGAAATTGAAGCGCCCGCTGGTCACCGTCGCCTGCCATGATGATTTGACGACCGCCGATCTCGTCGGCCGCTACCTGATCGTCGGCGACGATACCGTCTGGCTGGACGGGCCATTGACCGCCGCCGTGCGCGCCGGGGCCATCTGCTATCTCGACGAGATCGTCGAAGCGCGCAAGGACACCACCGTGGTGATCCATCCGCTCGCCGACACCCGCCGTGCGCTGGCGGTGGACAAGCGCGGCGAACTGGTGGCCGCACCGCCGGAATTCATGCTGGTGATTTCCTACAACCCCGGTTACCAGAGTGTGCTCAAGGAAATCAAGCCGAGTACCCGCCAGCGTTTTGTCGCACTGGAATTCGACTACCCGGGCGCCGATGTCGAGGCGCGTATCGTCGCCACCGAAGGCGGCATCGCGCCTGATCTGGCCAGGAAACTGGTCAAACTCGGCGAGCTGACGCGCAATCTCAAGGGCGCCGGACTCGACGAGGGTGCCAGCACGCGCCTGCTGATCCATGCGGCCCAGTTGATTGATGCCGGCATGACGCCGGCGGCGGCCAGCACCGCCGCCGTGGCGCGGGCGCTCACCGATGACCCGGACATGACGCAGACGCTCGATGACCTGGTGCGGGCGGTGTTTTAGCCATGGGAACACCCGCCCCCCTTTGCCCCCCTCGCGGGGGGTTCCGGTTTATTCGCTGCGCTCGATTGTTACGGGGCGCTTCGTGTTGATTCATGTGCGGGTTGCGCCTGGCGGCGCGAGCTGCTTTTCCTTGGGACGGCCCGGCGGAAAAGCTGCTGTTTTTCACGTTAACTTGGAGCCTCGCCAGCGGCGAACTCCTGTCACCTCCCCGCGCGGGGAGGACGGGAGGGGCGGGTTCTAGTGCTTGAACGTCGCCTCTTCGAGCACGAAATCGAAGAGCGCCTGGATGCGCTGTTATTCGCGTCGTCCGCGCATCGCAAGATCGATACCCTGGCTGCCCAACTTGAAGTATTGCCGCGAGTACAGCAGGAACTTGTCATGCGCTGGGCGGGGGTGGCGGCGCAGACCTATGCCGAAATCGGCCATATGATTGCCACGCTCGCGCCCCAGGCGCTGGCGCGAATGGATACGGCGGGTTTCGAAGCCTGGGTAATCAGGGCGCTCGATGCCTACGATAGCAAGGGCGTGCGTCAGGCGATGGAATCCCTGCGCGATCTGGACGGCTTCATCGCTGTCCGCGAGGGACGCCGTTCCGTCCGCCTGACCGAAGTTGAACAACGGCTGGCCCGTTTTGTCCAGGGGCTCTCCGGCCGGGCGCTCAGCCTGAAAGCGGGCACTTACCCCTGGACCGACACCGAGACGATTTACCTGCCTGATTCCATAGCGCAGTACGCTGCCGCCGAAGACAACCGCCTGCTATACACCGGACTGGCAGTGCAGATGTGGGCGCAGACGCGCTATGGCACGTTCAACGTTGATCTGGAAGCCGCTCTCGCCCGTTGGTCCGATCACGAGGCGGCGCTCAACTGGCTGGAGGTGCTGGAAGCGGTGCGGCTCGAGGCTTGCATCCTGCGCGATCTGCCCGGTCTCGGGTCAATGCTGCTTGGCTTGCACGGCAATTGGCCCGACGCACTTCACGTGGCACTGGACGACCTGCAAGCGCCGCATGCCGATATCGAGGTGACATTGGCCTGGCTGACCCGTTTCATGGGGCAAGACGCCGTCCCGCCAGCGCCGACTTTTATCCCCCGCCTCAACCCGGCGGCGGCGGCACGAGCACGGGCCGAGCGCATCGCTCGCGAGACCGAAGTCCTGCGCCGCGCGCTTGGTGCGCTGAAGGGTAGCGGGGGCAGAAAGCCGGCGGCGCCCACCGAATTTTCCGCACAACTGAAAACGGAAACGGGCGAAATCGAGATCCATCTGGATGGCGATGCGGTGACCTTGCCCCCTGACGCCAAGGCCGCGGCCCAATCGCTGCTGCAGGATCTGGGCGCGCTGCCGCC
>JAUXNZ010000241.1 GCA_030682595.1 Rhodocyclaceae bacterium
TCGGCGACACCATCGGCACCGGCACGCCCGAAAAGACCAAGGCAATGATCGAACTGGTGGCGCGCCGCGTGCCGCTCAAGAAACTCGCCGGCCATTACCACGACACCTTCGGCATGGCGATTGCGAACATCTATGCCTCGCTGCAGATGGGTGTCAGCGTCTTCGATGCCTCCGTCGGCGGACTCGGGGGATGTCCGTACGCCAATGGTGCTTCCGGCAATGTCGCCACCGAAGATGTGGTCTGGCTGCTGCAGGGTCTGGGCATCGACTGCGGCGTCGATCTCGACCGGCTGGTCGATACGGCGGCGTGGATTTCCGGGCAACTGGGTCGCCCGCCGGGGTCGAAAGTTGCCCAGGCCATCCTGGCCCGGCGTTCTGCGTGAGCGGGGAAACCGATTACCTCTGCGTCGGTATCTGCCTGCCGGACGAGGACGAGGCCTACTGCATCGGCTGCGGCCGGCCCTGGGGAACGGCCAGCGTGCCCTCTGCCGTTTTCCCGGCGGAGCGCGACGCCGTCCTGCCAGCGCCGAGTATTCGCGATGACGACCAGCCCGCGCCTGCCTGACAACATTCACGTCCTCGAACGTGGCTGGCTGTCGTCCAACAACATCCTGCTGTTCGACGGCGCCGCCGCCACGCTGGTCGACAGCGGATATGTCGGCCACGCTGCCCAGACCGTCGCACTCGTAAAGTCGGCGCTGGCGGGATGGAATGCCCCGCAGCGGGTACGGCGCGAAATCTCCCACTTGGCGCGGCTCATCAACACCCACTCCCATTCCGACCACATCGGCGGCAACGCCGCGCTGCAGCGTGCCTTCGGCTGCAAGATCCTTATTCCCGCCGGCATCGAGGCGCATATCCGCGACTGGGACGAAACCGCCCTGTTGCTTGCCCCCGCTGCCCAGCGCGGTGACCGCTTCCTGCACGATGGCGTGGTACGCGCCGGCGACACCCTGGTCATGGGGGGCAGCGACTGGCAGGCGCATGCCGCCCCCGGTCACGACATGGACGCACTGGTGTTTCACTGCCCTGAGTCACGCCTGCTGATCTCGGGCGATGCGCTCTGGGAAGACGGCTTCGGTATCGTCTTCGGCGAACTGCTGGGGCAGCCCGGCGCTCTCGCTGCCACGCGCAATACGCTCGACCTGATCGGCCGCCTGCCCATCGACACCGTGATTCCCGGTCACGGCCGGCCTTTCGGCGATGTGGCGGCGGCGCTCGAGCGCGCCTACCGGCGCCTGGCCGCCTTCACGGCCGATCCGGCACGCATGGCGAGGAATGCGCTCAAGGCCTGCTTCATCTTCAACCTGCTCGACCGGCAAGGATTGCCGCGCGCCGAACTCGAAAGCCATCTCGACAGCGTGCCGCTCTTCCGCGACATTGGCACGCGGCTGCTCGGCATGGATACGCCCGTGCTCGCCGCCTGGCTGGTCTCCGAGCTGAAGCGCGGCTGCGCGCTGGAGGAGCGCGACGGCATGCTGCTGCCGACGATGGCCGCCTGAGTTTCTCCCGCCGCCGCCCCGCCAGCGCCGACTCTTATGACCGGGCAATTCCTGGCAGGAATACTTCGGTCACCAGCATCGGCCTGTCTTGCCATCGCCTGGTAGGCGCAGGCCGATGCGAAATCAAGACAAGTTGGTGCCGCGCGTTGCCGACTGAACACCTGCGTCGCGCCCGGTGTCGGCAAGGCATATTTTTGAAATATCAGGATTTGTTGATTTAGCGCAAAACCACTTTACGGGAGTGGCGTCGAATGCGCGCATTCCGGGCCGAGGTATGGAGGGCGTCATGCAGCAGACTTTCATCCAAGAAACAAACCGGGCTGCTGAAGCCGCCGCTGCCGCCATCGCTCAGGCGGTGGAGGCTGCCAAGCGGCCCTCGATCATCTGGCTGCACTTTCAGGAATGCACCGGCTGGTCCGAATCGCTGCTGCGCGACGAGTTCGAGTGGCGCGGCCTCGGCGTCATGAAAAAGTCGGCGCTGGCGCTACGGTGCGAGTACGCCGAATACGATGCCGCAAAGCGCTTCGACCTGGCCTACCGCGTCGTTCCCGACATCAAGGCCTGCGAGTGCGGCACCATCCTGCGCGGCGTGAAAAGGCCGCAGGACTGCGCCATTTTCGGCACGGTACGCACGCCCAAGAACCCGGTCGGTTCCTGCATGGTGTCGTCCGAAGGTGCTTGCGCGGCACACTACACCTGCGGCCGCTACAAGGCATGACGAAAGTTCGCGAAGCTTACGTCCGTCCGCTCGACCTCAAGCACGGGCGAGTCGATCTCACCCACGGTTCGGGCGGGCGGGCGATGGTGCGGCTGATCGAGGAACTGTTCGCGCGCCATTTCGACAACGAGTATCTGCGCCAGGGCAATGACGGCGCCGTATTGCCGGCGCCGACTTTTGCCGGCGGCGGGCGCCTGGTCATGGCCACCGACGCCCACGTCGTCTCGCCGCTGTTCTTCCCCGGCGGCGACATCGGCTGCCTGTCGGTGCACGGCACCATCAACGATGTCGCGGTGATGGGGGCGACGCCGCTGTGGCTTTCCGCCAGCTTCATCCTCGAGGAAGGTTTTCCGCTGCGTGATCTCGACCGCATCGTCGCCTCGATGGCGCGGGCTTCGCGGGAGGCCGGTGTGCCGGTGGTGACCGGCGACACGAAGGTGGTCGAGAGCGGCAAGGCCGACGGCGTTTTCATCAGCACCACCGGCGTTGGCGCCCTGCCCGAAGGTGTCGTCCTGTCCGGCGACCGCGCGCGGCCTGGCGACGTGGTTTTGCTCTCGGGCAGCATCGGCGACCACGGCATGGCCATCATGGCCACGCGCGAGAACCTCGGCTTCGCCGCGCCCATTGTCTCCGACACCGCAGCGCTGCACGGCCTGGTCGCCGCGCTGCTCGCCACGGGCGCCGACATCCGCTGCCTGCGCGATCCGACGCGCGGCGGGCTGGCCACCACGGTCAACGAGATCGCCCGGCAGTCCGGCGTGGGCGTGATGCTCGATGAGGCAGCGATCCCGGTCAATGGCGAGGTGGCCGCCGCCTGCGAGTTCCTCGGCCTCGATCCGCTCTACGTCGCCAACGAGGGCAAGCTGGTCGCCATCGTCGCCGCGACCGACGCAGGGCGCGTTCTGGCCTCGCTGCGCTCCCATCCGCTGGGCGCCCGCGCGGCGAAGATCGGCGAGGTCATCGCCGATGATCATCACTTCGTGCAGATGACCACCGGGCTGGGCGGCCGCCGCATCGTCGACTGGCTCACCGGCGACCAGCTACCACGCATTTGCTGATGCATGCGCTGCCTCGTGTATGATTTTTGGCGATACGGAGAGCGGAGAGCGGCGGGTGAACAGCTACAGCATCGATTACCTCGACGACGGAAAAGCGGTGCAGATCATCACCGCGGGAGGTCTCGCCCCTGCCGACCACAAGCACTTCTCCCTCGATGCGCTGGACGAGGCCAGGCGGCGGTCCTGCCGCAGATTCATCGCCGATCACCGCCAGGCGGGTCTCGACTTCACCTTCATGGAGGGTTATGAATGGCAACGCCAGCTCAAGCAGTTCGGGCTGGCGGCGAACATGCGGGTTGCCGTTGCTTGTGCGGGGTCAGATTCAAAGGCGCACGAATTCGAGGCGGCGGGCGGCGAACCGTACAACCCGCTGGGCAAGCCCTTTGTCGGCATCGATCTCGTCGAATCCAGGCTCGGCTACTGAGTCGCCCACCATGCAGCGCTTCACCATTTCCCTCGACGAAGACCTGGCGCGCGAGTTCGACCGTCTGATCGCCGAGCGCGGCTACCGCAACCGCTCCGAGGCGGTGCGCGACCTGCTGCGCGGCCAGCTCGAGGCAGCGCGGCCGACGGCCGACGGCCACTGCGTCGCCAACCTCTCCTACGTCTACAACCACCACGAGCGCGACCTCGCCGAGCGCCTCACCACCTTACAGCACGGCCACCACGACCTGACGGTGGCGACCATGCACGCCCACCTCGACCACGACAACTGCCTCGAAAGCGTGATCCTCAAGGGGCCGACGGCGCAGGTGCGCGCCTTCGCCGAGGCACTGACCGCCGAGCGCGGCGTGCGCCACGGCAGCCTCAATATCGTCGCGGTGGAAGTGGTCGGCAGCCGCCACAGCCACGGCTACGCGCCGCGCGGGCAAGCGGCGACGCATCTCCATCTCAAGCCGAAGAGCTAGTCGATATTCTCCCAGTCGTGTGCATGCACGTGGGCGTGCATGACGCCGCCGTGGCGGTGACGGTGGCGGTGGGCGAGGCGGGCCTTCTCCAGCAGCGCCATGCCCGACAGCGCCATTTTCACCGGGCCGTCGAAGAGCAGCGTACCGTCGGGGCCGAGGACGATGGCGCGGCTGCCGAGCTCGGCCGCCATTGACAGATTGTGGGTGCTGACGATCACCGTCTGGTCCGATTCGAGCAGGGTGTCGACCAACCAGCCGACGGTGGCCGGGTCGAGGCTGGCGGCGGGTTCGTCGAGCAGCAACAGTTGCGGTTCGAGCGCGAGCATGCAGGCCAGCGCCACCTTCTGCTTCTCGCCGCCGGAGAGCGACCACGGCGCGGCGTCGAGCAGGGGCGTGAGTTCCAGTGCCGCGGCCCAGCGCGCGACGCGCGTTGCCGCGTCGGGCAGGCCGAGCCGCAACGGGCCGTAGCCGATCTCGTCCTTCACCGTCGGGTTGAACAGCATGGCCTCGGGGTGCTGGAACAGCAGCACGCATTCCTGGCGGAACCGGCGGGCGAATCGCCGTTCCGCCAGCGCCGACTTTTCCAGCGCCTGGCCGGCGTAGCGTACCTGGCCGGCGGTGGGGAAGATCAGGCCGTTCATCAGCTTGAGCAGCGTCGACTTGCCGCAACCGTTGGCGCCGAGCAGCACCACTTTTTCGCCGGGGGCGATCTTCAGCGAGAGTCCGTCGAAGACGGCGCGGCCGGGCGCGTCGCCGTCGGGCCAGCGGTAGCTGATGTTGTCGAGTTCAATCATCGAAGGCGCCGCGCGAGCGCATGGCCAGCGTCGATTCCGTCGCGGCGGCCATCGACTTGTCCAGCAGCGCGATGCCCTGGGCGCCAGCGTGGCGGGCGCGGTCGCCGAGACGCGGCGGCGCAACGCTGCGGCTGGCGAGGGCGAGCCGGAAGTCGCCGATGATGCGCTCGAGGCTGCGGATCTGCCCCAGCGCGAGGGTGAAGACCAGGGTTGCCGTCGGCCAGCCGGCGAGCACTGCCGGCAGGTCGAAGCGCGCGACGAACCAGAAGCCGAGAAAAACCATCAGCACGACGCGCAGGTTGGCCAGCCACAGGTAGTCGGCGCTGAAGCCCCCCTGCCAGAGCGTGACCAGTGCGTAGCCGGCGCTGATCGTCAGGTTGAAGGCAAGCACCGCCCACAGCGTCTTGCGCAGCAGCAGCCAGCGCGTGGCGCCGGCGGCGGCGAGTGCGATGGCGAGCAGAGCGGCCAGCACGGCCGGCGCATGGATGAAGGTCGCCGCGACGATGGCGGCGAGATAGAGGCCGAGCCAGGTGCGCGCGCTCATGCCCAGCGCCGGCTTTTGGCGTAGCGCCACACGGCGACGGTGAGCAGCGCTTCGCCGATGCCGATCGCGGCATGCGGCAGCAGCACCGCCGGCAGGGTGATCGCCAGCCCGAAGGGAAAGAACAGCGGCGTGCCGTCGGGCTGGTGCGTGATCAGCGGCTGGAGGCCCAGCACCAGCGCGACGACGGCGCCCGGCAGCACCACCGAGAACCAGGCGGCGATGGCCACGGCGGCGCTGTCGCCAAGGCGGGCGAACATTCTCTTCGCCGTGATCGCCGCCGCAGCACCGACCAGGCCCATGGCCAGCGCATTGACCGCCAGTGCGGTGACGCCGCCGGCGCCGAACAGCAGCGACTGCAGCAACAGCACGCCGCTGTAGGCGAGGAAGGCCAGGCGCAACCCGAACAGCAGCGCCAGCGTTGCGACGCCGAGCGCGTGACCCGAGGTGCCGCCAGGCAGCGGCACCATCACCAGGCCCAGCGCATAGGCCAGCGCCGTCAGCATCGCCAGGCGCGGCACCGTGGTCTCGTCGAGCCGCTCGCGCAGCCCCTTGGCCGCCCACCACCAGGCGGCGGCAGCGACCGCGTAGGCCGGCAGGTAGGTTTGCGGCGAGAGGAAGCCGTCGGGGATGTGCATCAGGACACCATCAGAACAGCAGAGAGGCCGAGAAGATCGCGCGCCACGTCTCCGCGCCCTCGGCCCCTTGCTGCCGCTGGCCGAACTGTTCGTTGAGCCGTGCCGATACCGGCAGCTTGACGCCGAAGGCGAAGCTCATGTTGTCCTTGTAGAGTCGCACGCCCGGCATCAGATAGACGATCTCGCCACCGGTGATCGGGTCGGGTGTCGCGACCGGATGGGGAACGGCGAGTGTCGGTGCCGCCGTGGCGACGTCGTTGCCGAGCTTGAGGTACTGTGCCTCAAGCACACCGTCGAGCCTGGCCCGCGCCTCGGCGCTGCCCCACAGGCGCCAGTTGAGGCTGGCGTTGACACGGTCCTCGTCGCCGAAGCGCATGCCGCTGCCGTCGGCATAGGTGTGGTTCTGGAAGCGGATCGTCGAGATCTCGAGGTTGAAGGTCAGGTCGCGCGTCAGCACCTTGCCCGCGCTAAAGCCGAGCGAGTACGAGGGTTTGCCGAAGCTCGTGGACTTGCCGGGATCGATGGTGCCGGCGCGGTCGCGCAGGTTCGGATTGCCGGTGGGCAGTGTCGTGCCGGCGAAGACGGTGAAATGCCAGTCCTCCAGATCGTCGAAGCTCTCGTTGGCCGGGATCAGCTTCAGGCCTTCGCCGGGCTCGTGCTTGAAGCCGATTTGGCCCATCAGCGACAGGTCGGCCCAGCCGTGGGTGTCGAATCTCGGCGTTGGCGCCGGATTGACGGAGAGTGGCGGCTCGTTGGTGTCGACTTTGCTGTGATAGGGCGCGAAGAGATAGGCGGAGAACCAGGGCGTGACCCCGTGGCCGATGCCGGTCATCCAGTAGCGTGACCCGTCTGCCTGCGTGTCGGTCGGGTCAATCGACTTGTACTGGGCGTGGTCGAGCTTCATGTAGAGCAGCGTCCTGCCCGCCGGCAGCGTCGCCGAACTGGCCGATTCCACCGGCGCGCCGGGACCTTCGAGTGCGGCGGCGCCGACGCCGGCGACGCCGTGGTGGGCCAGGGCGGGCAGTGCGGTCAGCCCGAGCAGCAGGGGCAAGGCGAAACGAGCGTTCATGGCGTAACTTTCTTCTTGATCGACAGTTGCAGCAGGCCGAAGGCGGCGAGAAGCAGGCCGAGGCCGAATAGCAGGAGGCTGGCGCGGCTCGGGCCGCTGGCGGCGGAGGATGCGGCCGTCGTCGCAGGCTGCGCGGCCGCGGCTGGTGCCGCGAAGCGCAGGTCGACGCCGTGGCCGTCGGCGGTGTAGGCCTTGAGGCGCCAGTTCGCAACTGCGCCCGGTATGAACACCACGCGGCCCGCCGCGTCGCTGTTGCCGACCTGCATGGGCACCGCTGCACCGTCAGGCGTCAGTTCGTACTTCTCATAAGCGAACGGTTTGCCATCGGCGTAGGACAGCTTCACTACTACCGCCGCTGCGGGAGTGACGGCGTGATGTACCTCGTGGGCGGACGCCAGACCGGCCCAGAGTAACAGGAGGCTGATTGCGATCCTCATTGCGGCAGGTCGAACTGTAGCGTGGCCGAGCGGATACGCAGGTCAGCCTTGCCGTCGGCCAGCGACGTCTCGACGCTGGTGCTGATCAGATTGATGCCGTTGTGGCGGAGGCGGATCGCGATGGTGCCGTCGGCACCCGTGGCGCCGCGCGTGGTGCCGCCGTAGGCGACGGGCACGCCGACGACGGGCTTGTGGTTCTCGGTGACGCGCACGATCAACTTGTCCTCGGGCTTGAGCGCCAGCGGGTTGGCCAGCGGCACGACCTCGAGGCCGTCGCCGAGCGGCTGCGCTGCGGCGGCAATCCAGCGCTCGATGCGCTTTACCGATTCCTCGGACAGCCAGCTACGTAGCGCGCCCGGCACCTGGTCCTGCGGCTGGTTCTTCGTCTCCCACGATGTCTTGCTCCAGTAGCCCGACGATACCGCTACCAATAACGCAGTGCAGTCGGCGCCGCTCTTCCACGGTACTGTTCTGGTCGGCGGCAGCGGCTTGGCGTGACCGTCGGCGCCGAGGCACAGCGCACTCTTCACGAAGCCCGGCGCGTATGGCAGGGACCCGCTGCCGGTGTGCGCCGAATACTTATGGCCCTGTTGCAGAACCAGTCCCTTGCCTTCGTGTTCGAGCCAAAGGTCGTGGGCCAGCGCGGGCAGGACAAGCAGCGTGCCGAGCATTAGGGCAGGGATACGACGCGACATGGAAGGCACGGGTATGAGGAAAATTCAAAAACATCATACTACCGCCAGTTGCCATATTCTGCACAATGGCAGCCGAGTAGGCGACATGGCGGGATTCGATGCCGGGCGTGTGCGCCTACGGCTGCACTTGCAGGGAGAGATGGTCATTTCGGTCGACGTGTCGTGCGAACGACCCGATGCCCCGCCAGCGCCGACTCTTATAACCGGGCAATTCCCGGCAGGAATACTTCGGTCACCAGTAACGGCCTGTCTTGCCGACAAAAGCGTGAGCGCCGCGCCCACAACGTGGGGAGTGGCGTACCCACGGCGGCGGCGGCGTGTTGCCGCAGGGGGTGGGCTGCAGTCAGGCGGGCGACGGTGAGCGGGCCGCGCTGAATGCCCGGTTCGGCAAACAGGGCGGCGCCCAGCGGGCGGCTACCGATGGCCCGCGCCATGTGCCAGGCGCCCCGCAGGTCGCGCGGGGCCAGAATGCTGTGGGCAAAGACGACCGGGATGCCGTCGGCGACCAGCAACACCTCGCGCACCCAGGCGTGACGGCCCGCCGGCAGGCCGATCAGTTGGCGTTCGTCGCTGAAGGGCCGGGCGCACTGCTCGCCCAGCACCCGCACTTGAAAGCTGTTGCAGCGCGCGACGATGCGCGCGGTGAGCGAACCGGGGTCGGATAGCCAAGGATGGAGGAAGGCAGGCACACCGGCGTATTTCTTGAGCGGCTTCCAGCGGAAATCCTGGCGTGACATCGTCTGCTGCGGTCTTGTGGGGATGGCCAGCGATGCTACCATAGGGCGCGCCGTCACCTCCCCTTTCAGCCATGCAGCTTGTGCTCATCAGCGGTCTCTCCGGTTCCGGAAAATCCATCGCGTTGAACGTGCTGGAGGATGCCGGCTACTTCTGCGTCGATAACCTGCCGGCGGCGTTGCTTTCCGGGCTGGCGGGCCACCTGCTGCGCGAGGAGCACGTACGTGTCGCCGTGGCGATCGACATGCGCGGCGGCCGGGGGATTGCCGTGCTGCCGCATCAATTGAAACAGCTCGCGGCGAACCAGATTGACGTACGCATCGTTTTTCTCGATGCGCGCGACGAGGTACTGATCCAGCGGTTTTCCGAGACACGGCGCCGCCATCCCATGGCCGACGGCAAAATCACCTTGGCCGAAGCCATTGCCACGGAGCGCGAAGCGCTCGAAACGCTGCGCGGACTCGGGCACTGCATCGACACGAGCAACCTGCGGCCGAATGCATTGCGCGCAATGGTCAAGGAATTCATCGCCGTGGAGGTGGACGGGGTGGACGGATTTGGCCTGATGCTGCTGTTTCAGTCCTTCGGCTTCAAGCATGGCCTGCCGCTCGACGCCGATCTGGTTTTCGACGTGCGCTGCCTGCCGAACCCGCATTACGATCCCCTGCTGCGACCGCTCACCGGCCGCGATACCGCGGTAATTGCCTTCCTCGAAGGCGAACCGGAAGTGCAAAAGATGTTCGACGACATTCGCCGCTTTGTGGACGCGTGGCTGCCGGCCTATATCCGCGACAACCGCTCCTACCTCACCGTCGCGCTCGGCTGCACCGGCGGCCAGCATCGCTCGGTGTGGTTCGCCGAAAAGCTGGCGGCGTGCTTCAAGGACAAGGCGCGCGTACTGGTGCGGCACCGCACGCTCGCGGAATGAGGTTTTGCCCCCCCCCGAAAACGCCGCTGCGCGACGTTCTCCCCCCAGGGGGCGAAGAAACACTTGGGGCGGCCCGGCGTGCTTCTTCCTGGCTGGCCCTGCTGCGGCCAGGCGACTGGGCGACCATCCTGTTTGCCGCGTTTGCCGTCGCCGCGTCGTTCCCGCTGTTCTGGGCCGGCGGCCAAGCAGAGCGCGCCGTGGTGCGACTCGACGGCCGCGTGGTGGCGGAATTTCCACTCGCCGCGCCACGCCGTTACACCGTCACCGGCCCGCTCGGCGACACGGTCATCGAGATCGCCCCCGGCCGCGCCCGCGTGCTGTCCGACCCCGGCCCGCGCCAGTACTGTGTGCAGCAGGGCTGGCTGACCCGCTCCAACGCCATTGCCATCTGCGCGCCCAATCACGTCAGCCTGAGTCTTTCCGGACGTGACCCGAGCCATGACAGCATCAATTATTAGCCTGGCAATTTCCGCGGATGACCGTCGCATCGCCCGCTATGCGGCGGCGGCGATTGCGCTGACCCTGGTCGAGGCCGCCCTGCCCTCCCCGCTCCCCGGGGTGAAGCCGGGTCTCGCCAACATTGTCGTGCTGGTCGTGCTGGCGCGCCATGGCTGGCGCGATGCGGCCTGGGTGGCGCTGTTGCGGGTCGTGGCCGGCAGCCTGCTGCTGGGCCAGTTTCTCGCGCCCGGCTTCTTTCTGGGCCTGGTCGGCGCATTGGCGAGCCTGGCCGTGCTGGCGGTCGCCGTGCGCCTGCCCGGGCGCTGGTTCGGCCCGGTGACGGCGAGCGTGCTTGCGGCTTTCGCCCACATCGGCGGGCAGCTGTTGCTGGCGCGAGTCTGGCTGGTGCCGCACGACGGAGTGTTTTATCTGGCGCCGGTGTTTGCCGCGAGTGCGCTGGTTTTCGGTATCGTGAACGGCCTTGTCGCCGCCCGACTGCTGAAAGAAAAGAATGAAAACGAGTGCTAACGAAGTTTCGGCGCAGGCTAATGCGCGCGCAGCGCGCGTTAAGGCCGCAAGGCCGGCCGAAGCCAAGACCATTGCCGTTGCCTGGACCGGCGCTTCCGGCCTGCCCTATGGCTTGCGCCTGGTCGATTGCCTGATCAAGGCGGACTGCAAGGTCTGGCTGATGTATTCGCAGGCCGCGCAGATCGTCGCCAAGCAGGAAACCGATCTGGTGTTGCCAACGCAGCCGCGCGAGGCGCAGCGCCTGCTGGCCGAACGCTTCAATGATCAAGCGGGGCGTCTCACCGTGTTCGGCCGCGATGACTGGAACGCGCCGCCCGCCTCCGGCTCAAACCCGCCAGACGCTTATGTGATCTGCCCCTGCACCATGGGCACGCTGGCCGAGGTGGCGGCCGGCACGGCCAAGGATCTGATCACGCGGTCCGCCGATGTCGTGCTGAAGGAAGGCCGGACGCTGATTCTCGTGCCCCGCGAGACGCCATTCTCGACGATCCATCTCGAAAACATGCTGCGGCTGGCGCGTGCCGGCGCGGTGATTTTGCCGCCCAGCCCCGGCTTCTATCACCGGCCGCAAGGCATCGACGGACTGGTCGACTTCGTTGTCGCGCGCATCCTCGACCGGTTGGGCATTGCCCATGAATTGATGCCGCGCTGGGGTGAGAAAGACTGATGGAAATCCCGCTCTTCCTGCTGAATGCGGTGCTGCATTCCGGCGGCAGCCTCTCCCTGCGGGTATTCGAGGCGCGCTACATGGACATGGTGAAGGACTGCCTGCGCACGCAGACCAGCTTCGGCGTCTGCCTGCTCGAACAGGGCGCTGAAATCCTCACACCAGCCGTTCCGTCGCGCGAAAAAATCGTGCCGCAGCGAGTCGGCACACTGGCGACCATCGCCGACTGGGACATGCCGCAGCTGGGCATCCTGAATATCGTCGTGCATGGCGGCGCGCGGTTTCGCATTCTCGATCATCACGAAATGAAGAACGGCCTGGTGCGGGCCACGGTCGAACTGTTACCCGAGCCGCCGGTGACACCGATCCCCGGCGACTATGCGCGGCTGATCCCCATGTTGCGGGCGCTGCTCGAAGGACTCGAAGAGGTCAAGCCACCCGCGCCGCACCGGTTTTATGACGCCGCCTGGGTCGCCGACCGCTGGGCAGAACTGCTGCCCCTGCCGCTCGCGACCCACCAGCAGTTGCTGGAGCTGGATGACGGCGTGGCGCGGCTCGACGCGATTTACCGCTTTCTTGAGCGGTCCTGAACGGATTAACGTGAAATACGCAATTTGACGCCGGGTAACCCCATGAGCGCAGCGAACAAACTTTGCCCCCCGCCTCGGGGCGGGGGCTGGGGGTGGGGGGGCCATGGAAAGGGGCTGACTTTCATGATGCGTGAAACATCACCCCGCATCATGAAAGTTAGCCAATCCGGTGATCGGCGACGTCTACACGCACGGCGGGACGCTGTAAAACCGTGACCACCGCATTTGCATACTGTTTCGCCCACTCGCCGGGCTCGGCAAAGCGCTTTTCGCCACCGTATTCGGCAATGCCGAGAATCTTGTCGAGCACCAGCACCTTGCCCATCGGGTTGGCCGACTCGCATTCCAGCGCTTCCCACTGCGCGTTCAGCCACTGGTTGGCCTCGTCGCGGGACATCCCGGCGTGGGCGATGAGTTCATATTCATGGACGCGGTCAAAAACGACGCTGACGATGCTGGACATGCGGTTTCCCTCCTGTGCGTGAAGCGTGGATTCTGCCGCTCAAGCGGCAGGAAGACAATCATCTTGGTGACATTTTGCGATAAGGTTGCGCTCCCATGCTGAAATCCTTCACCCCCACCACCGGCCTGCCGGAACTCGATGCCGTACTACGCGGCGTGGAGCGCGGCGACAACATCGTCTGGCAGATCCAGTCGCTCGACGAATATCTCGCGTTGGTCAGGCCCTATGCCGCGGCGGCGCACGCCCAGCAGCAGCGCCTGATCTATTTCCGCTTTGCCGCGCATCCGCCGCTGCTCAGCGTGGCCGATGGCGCGGAAATCCAGCGCCCTCGCCCTGCCGACGGCTTCGATGCCTTTGTCGATCAAGTGCATTCGGTGATCGAGGCGGCCGGACGCGAGACGATGTACGTGTTCGATTGCCTCTCGGAACTCGCCGATGCCTGGCAGTCCGACCGCATGCTGGGCAACTTCTTCCGCCTGACCTGTCCGCGCCTGTTCGACCTCGACACCGTGACCTACTTCGCCGTCTATCGGAATCGTCACGCGCAGTCGGCCATCGGGGTGATTACCGATACCACGCAGTTCCAGATTGACCTCTTCCATTGCCGCGAGCGCCTCTACCTGCGCCCGATCAAGGTGCAACACCGTTCGTCGGCCGCGATGGATCTGATTCACGCCTGGGATCCGCACGACCATTTTCGTCCGGTGCGGGACAGCGGCACGGTCGCGGAAATCCTCGCCAACTCGCAATGGCCAGGGCTCGAGGACAACCACATCGCCAGCCACTGGGAGAAGGCGTTTGGGGAGGCGAAGCTGGTGGCGGCCGCGCACTCGGCGGGCTTTCCCGATCCCGCCGAGACCGAGTGGTTCGAGCGCCTCTCCCGGATGGTGTTTCCCGGCGACCCGTCCATGGCGCGGATGGTTGACGAATATCTGACCCTCGACGACCTGCTGACGGTGCGCCGGCGCATGATCGGGATCGGCACCATCGGCGGCAAGGCGCTCGGCATGCTGCTGGCACGCGCCATCTTGCGCCGTGACGCCCAGACCCTGACCGCCGAACTCGAAGCGCACGATTCCTTCTATGTCGGCACCGAAGTCTTCGATACCTTTTTTGTGCATAACGACCTGTGGTGGATTCGCCGCCGCCAGCGCGATACAGCGACCTTCCTCGCGGATCTCGACACGGCGCGGGAGCGCATCATGGCGGGGACATTCTCGCGGGGGACGCTGCGGCAGTTCGAGGCCATGCTCGATTACTTCGGTGAATGGCCGTTCATCGTGCGCTCCAGCTCGCGCCTCGAGGATTGTTACGGCAACGCCTTTGCCGGCCAGTATGACAGTGTTTTCTGCCCCAACCGCGGCCCCTGGGAAACGCGCCTGGCCGCCCTGCTCGACGCCGTGCGCCAGGTGTATGCCAGCACCCTGAGCGAAGCGGCGCTGCGCTATCGCGAGCGCCGCGGCCTGCTCGGCGAAAACGAGCAGATGGCGCTCCTGATCATGCGCGTCTCGGGCACGGCCGGCGGCCGTTACTTCCACCCGCATGCCGCCGGGGTGGGTTTGTCGATCAATCCTTATCCCTGGAACCCGCGCATCGACATGAAGGCCGGCGTGATCCGGCTGGTGGCGGGCCTCGGCACCCGCGCCGTCGATCGCGCCGATGACGACTACACGCGCCTGGTGGCGCTG
>JAUXNZ010000234.1 GCA_030682595.1 Rhodocyclaceae bacterium
CCACGTTCATCTATCTCCTGCACCAGGGCTGCCGTGGCCGGGCCCGCCGTGTGACGCGGCACGACTTCACCACCCGCCCCACTGGCTATCGTTGCCTGGGCCTGCTCCGGCAGGGTCGGTAAATTAAAAGTCGGCGCTGGCGGGACGGCGTTAGCCGGAACGCCGCGTAAATCGGGGGCGGCGTTGGCCGGGCCGCCGCGTAAATCGGGGAGAGCGTTAGCCGGACCCGCCGTGCTAATGGGAACGGCGACAGATGTCGAGGTTGAGACGACATCCGCTATCCGGCGGGCAAGCGGCGGTGGCGTAACGGCGGCGGCGCCAGTCGGCGCGGGCAACAACCTGCCCTGCAAAACGCTCGCCGGCGGGACACGGTTTTCCGTGGCACTGAACTGTGGCATCAGCCCCAGCAACAGCAACGCGTGGAACAACAGCGACAAAACGGCGGGACGAAGCGGAAATCCCCGCAATTCCCAGGCCTGTTCCGACCGCCGCGACGAACTTTCCATGGTCACAATACTCTGATAGGTTTCGGGATCCATTGTAAAGGCCAATGAGCACCTACCCCCTGATCCTCACGCTTGACCCGCATGGCGCGCCGCACCGCTGGGTGACTTGGCAGCATGCCTGCTTTTATTACGCCAAGGACCTGGTGGCCTGGGCGGCGGGGGATCACAGCTTCACCATTCATGGGGGTCTCAGCCGGCTGACCGGAAAACAATCCGCGATTCGCGCCAACAGCATCATTGCCATCAAGGGCCGCGCACTGGCCGGGCGCCAATTCCACCAGGTTCCCCCGCTCGACAACCGCGAACTGTTCCATCGCGACCGCCACATCTGCGCCTATTGCGGCGATATCCTAAACAGCACACGCCTGACCCGCGACCATGTGGCGCCCGTTTCGCAAGGCGGGCGGGACATCTGGATGAATGTGGTCACCTCCTGCCGCGCCTGCAACCAGCGCAAAAGCGGCCGCACACCCGAACAAGCCGGCATGCAACTCCTCTATGCGCCCTACGTCCCCAACAAGGCGGAGTACCTGATCCTCAGCAATCGCAACATCCTCGCCGACCAGATGGATTTTCTGGCGCGGCATGTTTCCAGCCAAAGCCGCGTACGGCTGTAAACTCCCTGCCATGCAGACTCCCAAAAGCCTCACGGCTTACCGTCCCTATTGGGCCAAGCGCTTCGGCGTCGCCCCCTTCCTGCCGATGTCGCGCGCCGAGATGGAACAACTCGGCTGGGACGCCTGCGACATTGTGCTCGTCACCGGCGACGCCTATATCGACCATCCGAGTTTCGGCATGGCGCTGGTCGGCCGACTGCTCGAAGCACAGGGCTTTCGCGTCGGCATCATCGCGCAACCCGACTGGACTGCGGCGGATGACTTCCGTCGCCTCGGCAAACCGGCGCTGTTCTTCGGCATTACCGCCGGCAACATGGATTCGATGGTCAACCGCTACACCGCCGACCGCAAGATCCGCTCCGATGACGCCTACACGCCAGACGCCGCGCCCAACAAACGTCCCGATCATGCCGTCACCGTGTATGCCCAGCGCGCGCGCGAAGCCTTCCGCGACGTCCCGGTGATTATTGGCGGCATCGAAGCCTCTTTACGTCGCATCGCGCACTACGACTACTGGTCGGACACCGTGCGCCGCTCGGTGCTGGTCGACAGCAAGGCCGATCTGCTGCTGTTCGGCAACGCCGAACGCGCGCTGGTGGAACTCGCGCATCGCCTCGCCAAGGGCGAGAAGATCAGCGCCATGCGCGACCTACGCGGCAGTGCCTTCATGGCGCCGCCCGACTGGAAGCCGGATGAAAGCTGGGCGGAGCTTGATTCAAGCACCGTGCAGGATCAAAAAGTCGGCGCTGGCGAAACGGCAATCAAATTCCTGCCCCGTGCTTCCCGCGGACAAACGGTCATCCGTCTGCCGTCCTACGAGGCAGTGAAATCCGATCCGGTTCTTTACGCCCACACTTCGCGGATCTTTCACCTCGAGTCGAATCCAGGCAATGCGCGCGCGCTGGTGCAACGTCATGGCAAGCGCGACCTGTGGCTCAACCCGCCACCCTTGCCGCTGTCCACCCCCGAGATGGATTACGTCTTTGGCCTGCCCTATGCCCGCGCCCCGCATCCCGCCTACGGCGACGCCAAAATTCCGGCCTGGGAGATGATCCGCTTTTCGATCAACATCATGCGCGGCTGCTTTGGCGGCTGTACGTTCTGCTCGATCACCGAGCATGAAGGGCGCATCATCCAGAGCCGCTCGGAGGCTTCGATCCTGCGCGAGATCGAGGAAATCCGCGACAAGACACCGGGCTTCACCGGCGTCGTTTCGGACCTGGGCGGGCCGACGGCGAACATGTATCGCATGGCCTGCAAGGACACCAAAATCGAGGCGGCCTGCCGACGGCTGTCCTGCGTTTACCCTGACATCTGCCCGAACCTCGACACCAGTCACGCCCCGCTGATTTCGCTGTACCGCAACGCGCGCAAGATTCCGGGCATCAAGAAGGTGCTGATCAGTTCGGGCCTGCGCTACGACCTGGCCGTGCGTTCTCCCGAATATGTCAAGGAACTGGTCAGCCACCATGTCGGCGGTTATCTCAAGATTGCGCCCGAGCACACCGAAGCAGGGCCGTTGTCGAAGATGATGAAGCCCGGCATGGGCGCCTACGACAAGTTCAAGCGCATGTTCGACGCCGCCTCGCAGTCCGCCGGCAAGGAACAGTATCTGATCCCCTACTTCATCGCCGCGCATCCGGGCACGACCGACACCGACATGCTCGAACTGGCGCTCTGGCTCAAGCGCAACAACTTCCGCCTCGACCAGGTGCAGACCTTCCTGCCGACGCCGCTGGCCATCGCCACCGGCATGTGGCACACCGGCAAAAATCCATTGAAGCGTGTCTCGGCAAGCTCGGAAGATGTCGCCGTGGTGCGCGGCGGACGCCAGCGCAAACTGCACAAGGCTTTCCTGCGCTACCACGATCCGAAGAACTGGCCTGTGCTACGCGAAGCGCTCAATGCCATGGGGCGCGCCGATCTGATCGGCAACGGCAAGAAACACCTGATCCCCGCCTGGCAACCAGAGGGAGAGAAAATCGGCTACCACCGCAGCCCTGCCGCCGGGCCGCCCCAAGGCATGGCGGCACGCGGCGCCAGCCGCAAACCGCGCAACAGCCAATAAAAAGCGCCCCGTAACTAATGAGCGCAACGAACCACAGTCACCTCCCCGCGAGGGGAGGGTGGGAGGGGCGGGACTTTATTAGACGCAACCGGTCGGCTTGGGCATGCCCGCGTAGCGGCAGGCCTGCTTCGCCGGGCCGTAGGGGAAGAGGTCGAACAGGTATTTCTTGTCGGCATACTCTTCGCCCAGAGCTTCAGGCAGCAGCTTGGTAATCAGGCGCAGGTTCGGCGCCGTGCCGGTTTCGGCGTAGTAATCGCGAATCCAGTTGATGACCTGCCAGTGCTTTTCCTGCAGCGGCAACTGGTCCTCGCTGGAAAGATAATTCGCAACATCTTCCGACCAGTCATCCAGATTGGCCAGATAGCCTTGCGCGTCGGTTTCGATGTCTCTGCCATTGACGTTGATCATTTTTTTGTCCTCTCCGTGGGGTTGGGGGTGCTGGGGTCGGGGGGTGAATACTTGACTAACTTGGTGTGGATTATAACCACACACCCGGCGGAGGCAAATAGTAATTGTTGATTAACTTGATAGCCTATTGCTATGAACGGAATTGCTCAGGCCGTCAGCTTGCGGTAAATCTCCGCCACCTTGAGCGGCAGTTTTTTTGCGTCGTCGAGCACCGTGTAGCTGGCCGGGCCCACCATGTGGCGCAGGTAATCCGCGCCGTGCCGGTCGATGGTGATGCAATAGCTGCGAATGCCCTGTTCGCGCGCCTCCTGCAAGGCGCGGCGCGTGTCCTCGATGCCGTACTGGCCGCGATATTCGTCGCCGAAGTCATCGGGGCGGCCATCCGATAGCGTCACCAGGAGCTTGTGACGCGCCGGTTGCTGTGACAGCAGATGACTCAGGTGGCGAATCGCCACGCCCATGCGGGTGTAGTCCTTGGCCTCGATGGCATCGATGCGGGCGCGCACGGCGTCGTCGTAACGATCGCCGAAAGACTTGATGCGATAAATGTCGCAGCGCGTGCGCGTCCAGCCGCTGAAGCCGTAGATCGCATAGGCGTCGCCGAGCTTTTCGAGTGCCTCGCACAGCATCACCAGCGACTCCCGCTCGGCGTCATTCACCCAGCCCTTGGTCGAGCCGCTCATGTCGATCATGAACATCGCCGCCAGGGAGCGTTCGTTCCGTACCCGGCGGCAGAACAGGCGGGCCGAGGGTTCGGCGCCACTCTTCCGGTCATTCACCGCCTCGACTTGCGCATCGAGATCGATTTCCTCGCCCTCCGGCTGGCGCCCGAGCACGCGATCCTCGCCGCGCACCGCTTCGAAACGCCGCTTGATCTGCTGGATATGCGCCGCATAGCGGGTCTTCACGTCGCGCACGAACTCGCCAGCGCCTGACGGCAGGTCATTCACATAGACATGACACCATTGACGCCGGTAGGCATTGCGGTGATAGTCCCACTCGTCATAACGAAAATCCGCCGCGCGGTTGCTGGTCTGTTCGGGCAGACCAAGCTCCTTGCCGGTCGGCAGCCAGGGGCCGGCGCCGGCCGGCGTCAGTGCCTCGGGCGGCAGCGCGCCCAGATCCTGCAGCAGCGATTGGGCCGCGGCCTTGGCATCAGGTGGCAAGGTCACCGCCTCGCCGTCCAGATGGATCTCGATTTCGCCCGTTTCCGTTTTCAATTGCGCGACAAATTCGGACGGCGCCGCCGGCTTTCTGCCCCCGCTACCCTTCAACGCACCAAGCGCGCGGCGCAGGACTTCGGTTTCGCGAGTAATGCGCTCGGCCCGTGCTCGTGCGGCCGCCGCCGGATTGAGGCGGGGGATAAAAGTCGGCGCTGGCGGGACGGCGTCTTGCCCCATGAAACGGGTCAGCCAGGCCAATGTCACCTCGATATCGGCATGCGGCGCTTGCAGGTCGTC
>JAUXNZ010000276.1 GCA_030682595.1 Rhodocyclaceae bacterium
CCCCACCCCCAGCCCCCGCCCCAAGGCGGGGGTCAAAGTTTGTTCGCTGCGCTCATGGGGTTACTCGGCGTCAAATTGCGTATTCCACGCTAATCGAAGTAAGTGCGCGCTTCCTCGAAGCGCGTTGCAAACCATCCGTGCGTCAGGCTTTCGGTGCGCACCTTGCCGTTGCTGTTGGGAGCATGCACGAAACGGTTGTCGCCGATATAAATACCAACGTGCGAGCGCGGGCGGTTGCGGGTGTTGAAAAATACCAGGTCGCCCGGGCGCAGGCCGGACGTGCCGACCGGCTGTCCCCGGCGCGCCATGTCGGCGGCAGAACCCTGCAAATCGAGACCGACGGCCTTGCTGAACACGTAGCTAACCATGCCGCTGCAATCGAGCCCGGCGGCAGGGTTTTTCCCGCCGAAGCGGTAGTCGGTATCGACCAGCCCCAGCGCGAACATCACGACATCGTGGGCCCGCGCATCGACCGCCGGGCGCGCGGACGCGGCCGGCGGCGTTGGCGGAACGCCCAAGTGGCCGCAACCGGCCAGCGCCAAGGCGAGAAGAATAAGCAGGCGATGCATGGGTCAATCCTATTCCGGTAGACTCTTCGCCAACCCGAAAAAAAAGGAGCAAAACTCATGCAATTGCGCGATCCCCAGCTGCTGCGCCATCAGGCGTTCATCGCCGGCGCCTGGACAGCTGCCGACAGCGGCGCCACCGTTGCCGTCACCAACCCGGCCACCGGCACGACGCTCGCCAGCGTGCCCGACATGGGGGCGACCGAAACCCGCCGCGCCATCGACGCCGCCAATGCCGCCTGGCCGGCCTGGCGGGCACTCACCGCCAAGCAGCGCGGCGCGATTCTGCGCAACTGGCATGACCTGATTGTCGCCAATGCCGACGACCTGGCGCTGCTGATGACCTCCGAGCAGGGCAAGCCGCTCGCCGAGGCGCGTGGCGAGGCGCTCTACGCCGCCACCTTCGTCGAATGGTTCGCCGAAGAGGCCAAACGCGTCTATGGCGAGGTGATTCCGCAGACCATTGCCAGTCAGCGCCTGATCGTCCTGAAACAGCCGATCGGCGTCGCCGCCGCCATCACGCCGTGGAACTTCCCGGCGGCGATGATCACCCGCAAGGTCGCGCCCGCCCTGGCGGCCGGCTGCCCGGTGGTGGTCAAGCCCGCCGAGCAGACGCCGCTGACCGCGCTGGCGCTCGCCGCGCTGGCCGAACGCGCCGGCTTCCCGCCTGGCGTGTTCAACATGGTGACCGGCTCGGCGGCTTCCGCACCCCTGATCGGTGGCGAACTGACCGGCAACCCCAGCGTGCGCAAGCTGTCCTTTACCGGTTCGACCGAGGTCGGCCGCCTGCTGATGGCGCAATGCGCGCCGACGCTCAAAAAACTCTCGCTCGAACTCGGCGGCAACGCGCCCTTCATCGTGTTTGACGATGCCGATGTCGACGCCGCCGTCGCGGGCGCGATGGCGAGCAAATACCGCAACGCCGGCCAGACCTGCGTCTGCGCCAACCGCCTGCTGGTGCAGGCGGGCATCTATGAAAGCTTCGCGCAGAAACTGGCGGCGCAGGTCGCGGCGCTCAAGGTCGGCGTCGGCACCGCGGCGGGCGTGACGCAAGGCCCGCTGATCGATGCACAGGCCCTGGCGAAGGTCGAGGCGCACATCGCCGATGCGGTGGCCCAGGGCGCCCGCGTGCTGGTCGGTGGCAAGCGCCACGCCCAGGGCGGCACCTTCTTCGAACCGACGGTGCTGGCCGACGCTCTACCTTCGATGCTTTGTGCGCGCGAGGAAACTTTCGGGCCGGTGGCGCCGCTGTTCAAGTTCCATGACGAGGCCGAGGCCGTCGCCCTGGCCAACGCGACCGAATTCGGGCTGGCGAGTTACTTCTATGCCCGCGACCTGTCGCGCGTCTGGCGCGTCGCCGAAGCGCTGGAATACGGCATGGTCGGGGTGAATGTCGGCCTGATCGCCAACGAGGTCGCGCCGTTCGGCGGCGTCAAGCAATCGGGCCTCGGCCGCGAGGGCTCGCGGCACGGCATCGAGGAATACCTGGAAATCAAATACGTGTGTTTAGGCCTCTGACCGCGTCGCCGGGTTGGCGCTCTCGGGCACTATCGGGAAAAGTCGGCGCTGGCTGGACGGCGGTTGCTGTCTGCCGAGTTCGCGGGCGAGGATTTCAAGCGTGGCGCGGCCGATGTATTCACCCTGGGTATCGTCCATCTTGCTCGAATACTCCAGCGCGGCCAGGTAGGCGCGGCCGATCTGCCGGCCGAGCGGCTGCGGGTTGTAGAGCAGCTTCTTGATGAGGAAGGGATTGAGGGTCAGCGGATCGTAGCCCTCGGGCAGGTAGCCGGCGGCAATCAGTTTCTTTTCAATGGGCGTGTTGGGTTGCACGCCGACGAAGAAGATGAACGGCAGCACCTTGTCGCGACCGAACATTTCGTAAAGTTCATCGATGCGATCAATGGTGGCAAACAGCGTTTCGGGCGACTCGTCAGGGGCATTCAGCGGCAGGTAGAGCTTGATCATCTGGTCGGTCATGCCGGCGTCCTGGAAGAGGCGGAACGCCGCCATCTGCTGGTCGAGCGCATAGCCGAGCGTCAGGCTGTCGATCATGTCCTGCGAGCCGGTGAAGGACAGGTCGATGCTCTCCAGACCGCTGGCCACCATTTTCCTGGCAATCCCGGCGGTCAGGTAATTCAGGCGCAAATAGCCGGTCCAGCGCACCTTGACATTGCGCGCCAGCATTTCGTCGAGAATGGCCTCGACATGAGCCATGCTGCGGCGGGTTGAACAAAACTGGGCATCGGTGAACCAGATGTGCGTGACGCCATAAACCTTGCTGAGCGTTTCAACCTCCTTCGCCACCTCGGCCGGGTCGCGGTAACGCTGATGCGCGCCTTCGATCTTGTTGTACAGACAGAAATTGCACTGGAACGGGCAGCCGCGCTTGGTGTGTACGCCAATGGCCTCCTTGCCCGGGCCGACGTACTCGCCGAAGGCCGGGAAGATCGAGGCGAGATAAGGAAAGTCGATGGCCGTCAGGCTCGGCAGGTCGAAAGTCTCTTCCGCCGGATGGTGGTGGACCTTCCCGGTCGCATCCTTGTGGTAGTAGTTACCCTCCGGTGCAGTGAAGCCATCGACGATGGAAAGCATCGCGTCCTCGCCCTCGCCGACCACCACGACCGTATCCGTGGGGCAGCGCGCGACAATATATCTGCCGAAGATCGATACGGCGGTACCGCCGACCACCAACCGCGACTGTGGCAACAGCTTGCGTACCAGTTTCAGGTAACCGAAGTTGCGGACGCGCTGCATGGCGTAGTCGGTGATGATGCCCACGGCCTGCCAGGCCGCCTTGACGCGCTTCCAGAGGCTGGGCGAGTGATCGAAATTCATCACCACGTCGAGTGCATCGTTTTCCGGATGCGGCCCGAAGGTCTGCATGTTGCGCCAGGAGAAGGCGACCACCTCCGGTTTCAGCTCGGCAAGCCGCTCGGCCAAGGCCGCTTTGCGCCTGGCCGGCGGGATGACCGCCAGATCAAGAATTTCCTGACGAATGGCGGGCCGCTGCTTGTGAATGTAATCAGCCACGTAAACGACGCCGCCCGGCCAGATTTTCCAGACCGGCAAGCGTACATAGAGCACCGAAGACACTGTGTGAACCTGTAGCGACATGATGCAATCCCCAAGCCAGACCGACAAACCGGTCAGTATGTTACCGAAGCGTCAGGCAACGAGAAAATAAGAAAAATCTAATTGCACTGCACAAAATCAAATGAAGCCCGAATTACGGTCCGATTGGGTCGCTTGGGTCATCGCGGCACTGGCCGCGGCGGTCAAGCCACCAGGCCAGCGCGGGCAAGGCGAGAAAGGAGCCCGGCAGCACCAGCACGACGAGGTAGGGCGACAAATGCGCCAGAGCCCGCAACTGTTGCAGCAGCTCACGGCGCTCGCCGGACGACCAGCGGGCGCCGTTGCGCCGCTTCATCAAGAGCGGCATCAGCCCCTTGATTTTGACGAGTTCAGCGGTAATTTTTCGGCGCTCGCGCTGCTGCGCTTCGAACATGCGCCGCACCAAAAATGGGGGGGCCGTGCCAGGTTCGGCGGCTAACGGTTGCTGCCGGGAGATCTCCCGAACGGCCTCGCGGCTATCCAGGGTCATCCGGCACGCTTGGTCTGATTCAGCCAGCGGCTGCCGTCGCGCCACAAACGCCAGGCCAGAAAACCGCGGCGGGCCCAGCGCAAGAAAGCCGCACGGAAGCCCGGACGCACGGCCACCAGCAGCGCCAGCACACCGGCGACGATTTCCGGATGCCGGGCGACCCAGCGCGCACCGTCCCGCACCCGATCTGCCACCTCGAAGAGCGGCAACAGACCCACGGAATGTTGGGCCAGCGCCACCCGCTGGCTGGCCGATTCAAGCTGCAGGCGCTGTTTTTCGAGCGCCAGCTCGAGCGCGTTCACGGCGGCCCGTCCTGTGTCTGCACCGCCCGCAGCGCCGCCTCATCCTGACGCAATTCGGCGAGACTGGCGGCAAACAGTTGCGAACCCTGCCGCGCCAGACGCAACACCGCAGCCACCGCCACCGAGGCGGCAGCGATGAACAGGGCGGCGAAAACACCCAGCGCAAGCAGGCGGTGACTATCCCAGAACAGTACCGTGAGGAACAGGGCCAGAAACACCATCCCCGCCACCCCGAGCAGCACGGCGGCAATTCCCCACAATAACATTCCGCGGACGCGTCCGACCTCCTCGAGCGCCTCGACCTTCAGCAGACCGACCCGCGTGCGCAACAGCGCAACGCCCGTCGCGGCAAAGCCGCGCAAGGAGACGAGCAGACCGGGCGAAGCGTCAGTCACGCTGGGCGACAGGCGTTTCAGCGACGCCCAATCAGCAGGCCGACGATGAAGCCGATCCCGGCGGCCACGCCCACCGAACGCCAAGGATTGTCGTGCACATAATCGTCCGCGGCGCGACCGACCAGCTTGGCGCGCTCGACGACGACCGCCTCGGCATCCGCGAGCCTGACCTTCGCATCGGCCAGCCGACTCTGAATCCTGGCGCGCAACTCGGTGGCCTTGTCTCCGGCCTGATTGGCCGTGGCGCGCAACAACTCCTCGGCGTCGGCGACGACCACCTTGAAATCGGTAATCAGCTTTTCCTTGCTGACATCGGTTGTTTCTGTCATTTTAAGCTCCTTCGATGAAACGTCAATGTGACTCAGGGTTAATCCGCACCCTAAGGTTAGCAGGGTTTAGGGCCATGCGTAATCGATTATCAGCGGCGCATGATCCGAAAAACGCGCGTCCTTGAATACCCGTGCCGCGTGTGTTCGCGCGGCAAGTTCCGGCGATGCGATCTGATAATCGATGCGCCACCCGACGTTGTTCGCCCAAGCCTGCCCGCGGTTCGACCACCAAGTATAAGCCTCGCCTTCCGTTTCCGGATGCAGTCGACGATAGGCATCTACCCATCCCAGCGCGCCGGTCACGTTGGCGATCCAGTTGCGTTCCTCGGGCAAAAAACCCGAATTCTTTTGATTCGATTTCCAGTTTTTCAGGTCTTTTTCGGTCGGGGCGATGTTCCAGTCGCCACAGAGCACGATTTCCCTGGCGGCGTCTGCCGCCTCGCGCTTCAGGGCCGCCAGGTGGGGCGAGAAAACCTCCATGAAGCGAAACTTCGCGGCCTGCCGTTCCGGCGATGACGAACCGGAGGGCAGATACAGCGAAATGACCGACAGCCCCGGCCAGTCGGCGCGCAGATAGCGGCCCTCGGCATCGAACTCGGCAACGCCGATACCCTCGACCACGCGTTCCGGCGCAGTTTTCGCGTACAGGCCGACGCCGCTATAGCCCTTTTTCTCGGCAAAATGGAAATATCCGGTCAGACCCGCGGCGTTCTTCATTGCCTCCGTCAGGTCAGCGGCTTGAACCCGAATTTCCTGGACGCAGACAATATCGGCATCCTGCGCGGCCAGCCAGTCGAGCCAGCCCTTTTTGGTCGCGGAGCGGATTCCATTCAAATTCAACGTGATGATTCTGAGCATGTAGAATTGCTTTCATTATGAGTAATGTCGATTCTAGCCAAGAGTTCATTGCCTTTGCCTGTGAACGGGGAGTGCTGCGTTTTGGCGAGTTCCAGACCAAGGCCGGACGCCTGTCGCCCTACTTCTTCAACGCCGGCCTGTTCAACGACGGTACCGCGCTGGCTCGGCTGGCCGACTTCTACGCGCAGGCGATCCTCGCCGCCGGCATCGAATTCGACATGTTGTTCGGCCCTGCCTACAAAGGCATTCCGTTGGCGGCTGCGACGGCCATGGTGTTGGCGGCCCGGGGCCGCAACCTGCCCTTTGCTTTCAACCGCAAGGAGGCCAAGGATCACGGCGAAGGCGGCTCGCTGATCGGCGCGCCGCTGGCCGGCCGCGTGTTGATTGTCGATGACGTCATTTCGGCGGGCACTTCAGTGCGCGAATCGGTGGCGATCATTCGCGCCGCGGGGGCACTTCCCGCCGGCGTCCTCATCGCCATTGACCGCCAGGAACGTGGCACGGGAACGCTTTCTGCCGTGCAGGAAGTGGAGCAAAACCTGCGGCTGCCGGTGGTCGCGGTGGCGCGGCTCACCGATGTCATCGATTATCTGGCCGGCCAGCCGTCGCTCGAACAGCACCTCGTCGCCGTGCGCCACTATCGGGAGACCTATGGTGTTGACTAATAAGCGCCTCGTCAGGGTTGCCGCACTGCTGCTCAGCCTTGGCGCTGTCGCCCCGGCTTTTGCGCTCATCACCTGTTGCGAAGTCAATAACCAGCGGGTTTGCGGCGACCCGCCGCCGCCGCAATGCCTCAACCGGCAGAAGACCGAGTTCAAAAAAGGGGTGGCGCGCGAAATCGAGGCCCCGCCAACCGCCGAACAGCGGCTCGCCCGCGAGGCCGCGGCGACGCGCAAGATCGAGGAAGATAAGCGGGCCGACGAACAGGCGCGCCGTGACCGCGCCCTAGTTGGGAGCTACACGAGCGAAAAAGATATCGACAAGGCGCGCGACCGCGCGCTGGCAGAAATCGAGAAAAACGCGACCCAGGCCAGCGCACGCCTCGAAACGGCCCTGAAGCGGCAGAAAAAACTGGAACAGGACAAGGAGTTCTATCTGAAAAAGCCGCTGCCGGCACAGTTGCAGGCGCAGATCCGCGATAACGACAAAGAGATCGCGGCACAGCAAAAAGCCCTGCAGGAAAAAGACGCCGCCATGGCGGCGATCAGGGCGCGGTTCGATGCCGACAGGGAAAGATACCGGCAGATCACCAGAACTGGCGCCGTCCCGCCAGCGCCGACTTTTTAGCCTTCCAGACGTTTGCGCAGCAGGTCATTGACCTGTTGCGGGTTGGCCTTCCCCTTGCTGCCCTTCATCACCTGGCCCACCAGCGCATTGAACGCTTTCTCCTTGCCGGCGCGGAATTCCTCGACCGATTTCGGGTTGGCGGCAAGCACCGCATCGATGATCGGTTCGATGGCCGAGGCGTCGGACACTTGCTTGAGGCCGCGCGCCTCGATGAGCGTATCGGCATCCTGACCCTCACCGTTCCACAGCGCTTCGAAGACTTCCTTGGCGAGCTTGCTTGAGAGCGTGCCGTCGGCAACCCGCCGCACCAGGCCGGCGAGTTGCAGCGCCGACAGGGGGCTGGCGGCGATGTCGCGTTCCTCGCGGTTGAGGCGGGCAGAAAGTTCTCCCTGCATCCAGTTGGCAACCAGCTTGGCATTTTCGGCGCCGGCGGCGCTGACGGCCTGCTGGAAATAATCTCCGACCGCGCGCGCCGCGGTGAGCATGGCGGCATCGTAGGGCGACAGTCCGTATTGCGCCTGTAGCCGCCCCTGCATCGCCTGGGGCAGCTCGGGCAGGTCAGCCTTGATTTCGTCAATCCAGTCGGCCTTGATCTCCAACGGCAACAGGTCGGGATCGGGGAAATAGCGGTAGTCGTGCGCGTCTTCCTTGCTGCGCATCGCGCGCGTCGCGCCAGTGTCGGGGTCGAACAGAACCGTGGCCTGCCGGATCGGGCGGCCCTCCTCGATCTCGTTGATTTGCCACTGGATTTCGTAATCGATGGCCTGCTGCAGGAAGCGAAAGGAGTTGAGGTTCTTGATCTCGCGACGCGTGCCCAAGGGATTGCCCGGTTTGCGCACCGAGACGTTGGCGTCGCAGCGGAAGCTGCCTTCCTGCATGTTGCCGTCGCAGATGCCGATCCAGGTCACCAGCGCATGCAGCGCCTTGGCGTAAGCCACCGCCTCGGCGCTGGAGCACATGTCGGGTTCAGTGACGATTTCCAGCAAGGGTGTGCCGGCGCGGTTCAGATCGATGCCGGTCTTGCCATGGAAATCCTCGTGCAGCGACTTGCCGGCGTCTTCTTCGAGGTGGGCGCGGGTCAGGTGGACATATTTTTCCCGTTCGCCGACGCGGATCGTCAGGCCGCCGCCTGACGCCACGGGAATTTCGAACTGGCTGATCTGATAGCCCTTCGGCAGATCGGGGTAGAAGTAATTCTTGCGCGCGAAGATCGAGCGCGGCGCAATGCTGGCGCCAACCGCCAGACCGAATTTGATGGCGCAGACGACCGCCTCGCGGTTCAAGACCGGCAGCACGCCGGGCAGGGCAATATCGACCCCGCACGCCTGCCGGTTCGGCTCGGCGCCAAAGGCGATGGCCGCGCCGGAAAAGATCTTCGACTGCGTGCGCAACTGGGCGTGCGTTTCCAGCCCGATAACAACTTCCCACGTCATGCGTAAATCCTTTACGAACAGCTGCCCTTCTGGCTGTCGACCAGAATGGGCCAGAGATAATTGACCGAGTCGCCGCCGCATTCGGCGCGGCAGTCACGAAAGGCCACCGTGATCTGGCTGCCCTGTTCCCACAGGCTGACCTTGCAAGGGGTTTTCTGCGCCACAAGCTCGACGATGGGCAAGGTTTGCGTCTGACGGAAGTCGGCGAGACGAAACTGGCAGCTGCCACGTTTAGGTACGTCGATGCGGGCTTCGAGCTGTTCGACCCCCGCATTCCTGACGGCAAGTTGTAACTGGCCGCGATAACCGGTTTCTTCATCGTGGAAGCTGCAACTGACCCGGGCATTGATCGCGCGGCCGCTGATCGGTTTGAATCCGCGTTTGGCGAGATAGGCCAGCGTTTCCTTCTTCAACGTGGGCGCTGTTGGCACCGCTTGCGGCGTTGGCGCAGGAGCCGGTACCGACTTCGGCTCCGACGCCGTGGGGGGCGGCGTCGTGGCGCAGCCGGCCAGCAGGAGGATGGGCAGTAGCAGACGGATCATGTTCGCTCAGGACTGCGCCTTTGCCAGGGCGCCCTGTACGCCATCCCAGAAAGCAATGCGCGCCTCGATGGATTGCCGGGCCGTCTTCTCCGCGGCACGCCGCTTGCTGGCGCTGTCGCCGCACAGATGCCCGAGCAGCTTGAGCGACAGCGGGCCGTGTAACTCGTCGTCAAGGTGGATGTGCCGTTCAAGATAGTAGTGAAACAGTGGCGCCTGGTCTTTGCCGATATGCATCTCGGCCAGCAGGGCGCGAAACATGCCGGGAATGACCTGCTCTCGCCCGAAGGCGAAAGCGGCGGCCACGACATGCGGCTTGTCCGTGGCAAGAAAACCGAAGGTCTTGGCCATGAAGCGGCGGGACGGTTCCGGGATTTCTGCCCGTTTCAGGGCAGCTTCCACGCCATGTTTCTCGACGGCTTTGAGGAAGGCGCGCACCGGCCGGGTGTTGGCGCCCACTTCTTTCATGGCACCTATGTAAAGGTCGAAGTGGCTGATGAAAGCCGGATTGCCCGCAGCGTCCGCCAGGCCCTCGTCGGTTTCCTCGCCCAGCACGATTTCGTTGATGAAACGCTGCGCCAGGGTGAGTTCAGCGCTGCGTGTCGGCAGCCAGGGCACGGCGGCCGGCGCGACACGATGTTGCAGGTATTTGAGCAAGGACATGAAGTCCCACACCGAAAAAACATGGTGCTCCATGAAGCGCCGCAAGTCATCGACCGTGCGCACGGCGGCATAGAGGGGATGAGCGTCGAGACGGGTCTTCAGTTTGACGGCTTCAGGGTAGGAGGAGATTTCCATGAGGCTCACAGTGAAGGGGTGCGGCGATGCCAGTCGGTGGCGAGTTGATACTGGTGAGCGGCATTGAGCATCTTCGCCTCGGCGAACCACGGTGCTATTAGTTGCAGGCCAACCGGCAGACCGTTATCGAAGCCGCAAGGAATCGACATGCCCGGCAGGCCGGCAAGGTTTACGGCGATGGTGTAGATGTCCGACAGATACATCTGTACCGGGTCGGCGGCCTTGGCGCCAAACTTGAACGCCGCGGAAGGTGTCGTCGGTCCCATGATGACGTCGCAATCCTTGAAGGCGGCGGCAAAGTCGGCGGCGATGAGACGGCGGATTTTCTGTGCCTGGAGGTAATAGGCGTCGTAATAGCCGTGCGACAGCACATAGGTGCCGACGAGGATACGGCGCTTCACCTCGTCGCCGAAGCCCTGCGCACGGCTCTTGGCATACATGTCGTTGAGATCGGCGTAATCCGGCGCGCGATGGCCGTAGCGCACGCCATCAAAGCGCGACAGGTTTGAACTGGCCTCGGCCGGCGCGATGACGTAGTAAGCCGGCACCGACAGGTTGGAGTTCGGCAGGCCGACTTCGACGGTGATCGCGCCGAGCTTGCGATATTCGGCGAGTGCGGCCTCGACAGCGGTGCGCACTGCGTCGTCCATGCCCGCGCCGAAGAATTCCCTGGGCAGGCCTATTCGCAAGCCCTGCAAGGGCTTGTCGAGGTCGCGGGTGTAATCCTCCGCCGGGCGCTCCAGCGAAGTCGAGTCGCGCGGATCGAAGCCCGCCATGGCGGAGAGCAGCAGGGCGCAGTCCTCGGCGGATTTCGCCATCGGCCCCGCCTGGTCGAGCGACGAGGCAAAGGCGATCATGCCGTAACGCGACACCACGCCGTAGGTTGGTTTAAGGCCGGTCAGGCCGCACAGGGCCGCCGGCTGCCGGATCGATCCGCCCGTGTCGGTGCCCGTGGCGGCCGGGGCCAGCCGCGCCGCCACGGCCGCCGCCGAACCGCCCGAGGAGCCGCCCGGCACGCAGGTGATGTCCCAGGGATTCTTCACCGGCCCGAAATGGGAGGTCTCGTTGGAGGAGCCCATGGCGAACTCGTCCATGTTGCATTTGCCGAGCATTACCATGCCGGCGTTGTTGAAGCGCTCGACAACGTGCGCATCATAGGGCGCGACGAAGTTGGCGAGCATCTTCGAGCCGCAGGCGGTACGCCAGCCGGCCGTGCAGAAGATGTCCTTGTGCGCGAGCGGGATGCCGGTCAGCGGCGTTGCCGCCGTCCCGCCAGCGCCGACTTTTGCCAGTTGCACATCGGCGGCGCGCGCAGCGGCCAGTGTCCGCTCGCGGTCCAGCGTGACGAAGGCGTTCAGTGTCGGGTTGTGCTGTTCGATGCGCTCGAGGAACAGCGTCGTCAGCTCGACGCTGGAGATCTGTTTCTGCGCCAGTGCGGCGGAGAGTTGTTTTAGGCTGGCTTCCAGCATCACTCGATCACCTTGGGGACAAGGTAGAGACCGGCTTCAGTCTCTGGCGCGATGGCCTGAAAGTCGTCGCGGCGGTCGGCCTCGGTGACGGTATCAGGGCGCAGCCGCTGCACCACGTCGACGGCATGGGCCATCGGCTCGATGCCGGTGGTATCGACAGCTTGCAACTGCTCGACGAAGGCGAGGATGCCGTTGAGCTGATCGCGGGTGCGGGTAGTTTCGGCGGGAGATATATCGATGCGCGCCAGGCGGGCAATGCGACTGACGTCATCCAGGCTCAAGGACATGATTTATTTGAAATGACTGGGCTGATTGGCTAGGCGGGCGCTTAATTCGCGAAGCGCGTTAGGGTATCATAGGCGACCTTTCACGGTAGCACCTCGTTTGCTTTGCCCGGTGCCGCCCCCCAGCCTTTCCTACAGGACACAGATGTTCTCCTTTTTCCGCTCCTATTTTTCCAACGATCTGGCCATCGACCTTGGCACTGCCAACACGCTGATCTATGTGCGTGGCAAGGGTATTGTGCTGGACGAGCCGTCCGTCGTCGCCATTCGCACCGAAGGCGGGCCCAACGCCAAGAAGACCATCCAGGCTGTCGGCACCGCCGCCAAGCAAATGCTCGGCAAGACGCCAGGCAATATCACCGCCATCCGGCCGATGCGGGATGGCGTGATCGCCGACTTCACCGTCACCGAACAGATGTTGAAGCAGTTCATCAAAAGAGTGCATGAGTCGCGCCTGCTCTCGCCCAGTCCGCGCATCATCATTTGCGTGCCCTGCGGATCAACCCAGGTTGAACGTCGCGCCATTCGCGAGTCGGCGATGGGCGCCGGCGCATCGCAGGTCTATCTGATCGAGGAACCGATGGCTGCCGCGATTGGCGCCGGTTTGCCGGTGTCGGACGCTACCGGTTCGATGGTGGTCGACATCGGCGGCGGCACGACCGAGGTTGGCGTGATTTCGCTGGGCGGCATGGTGTATGCCGGTTCGGTGCGCGTCGGCGGCGACAAGTTTGACGATGCCATCATCAACTACATTCGCCGCAACTACGGCATGCTGATCGGCGAAGCTACGGCAGAGGCGATCAAAAAGAAAATCGGCTCGGCCTTTCCTGGCTCCGAGGTCAAGGAAATGGAAGTCAAGGGCCGCAACCTGGCTGAGGGCATCCCGCGCAGCTTTACCATCTCCTCAAACGAGATTCTTGAAGCGCTGTCCGATCCGCTCAACCAGATCGTCAGTGCGGTGAAGGTCGCCCTCGAGAACACACCGCCAGAACTGGGTGCCGACATTGCCGAAAAAGGCATGGTGCTCACCGGTGGCGGTGCGCTGCTGCGTGATATTGATCGTCTGTTGATGGAGGAGACCGGGTTGCCGGTGATCGTTGCCGAAGAACCGCTCACCTGCGTTGTGCGCGGATCAGGCCTTGCTCTCGAAAAGATGGACAATCTCGGCAGTATTTTTGCCAACGAATAAGTTCCACCCCGGTAGTCTGCTCATTGGCGTACGCAGAGGCGTACTTATTGCACCGCAGTCACATTCCCCCCGGGGGGAAATACCGCTTTGATACCCGCTACCAGTCATACTGGCCACGCGCCACCACCATTTTTCAAGCGAGGCCCGGCACCGCTCGCCAGATTGGCCTTCTTCGTTACGCTTGCCTTGCTGTTGCTGGTGGCCGACCTGCGTTTTCGGACACTCGAAGTGGCGCGCATGGCGGTGGCGACTGTGCTTTGGCCACTGCAAAAAGCCGTGCTGTTGCCGGTTG